>NZ_CAKKMM010000313.1:0-4864 GCF_918698205.1 Microbacterium sp. Bi128
GGGCAGTGGGCTCGGCCGGAAGGATATGCACCCGGTGGTTCAGCAGTTCCAGAGCAGGCAGGACGTCCACGGATGTTCCCGTGCTGTTCGTCAATAGCAGGATGTGCGACATTGTTCCTCCAAGGGGTGTCCGCGCATCGTTGGGCGTCTTGTTGCTGATGTTGAGTATACCTAAAGGCCCCATTCCGGCCATGGTCCCGTCACCTCCGGCGCCTCCTTTTGCGACACATACCGTTCACATAGGGCAGGATTGAACCGTCAGGGCCCGCGGCCCGTCGAAATTGAGCCGAGTCGAATTGTGGTCCGCAGTGAGCGAAGGTCTGGCCATGCTGGGTCTGCCGATGGCGAGCAGACAGTGAAGCCGTGGAGCGTCGGGATCATCGGCCTGGCCGGTCTCGCGGCGATTGTCGCCGGAGCCTATGCCTCGCCTGAGGTCCTCCTGGCCGTCGCGGCGCTCGCCGCCGCCGGCATCGGTATCGGCTGGCCCTACTTTCTCGGCATCCCCGCCAAGAAGACCCTCGCGGTCTTGATTGGCCTGCCCGGCGTCGGGTCGGCAGTGGCTGCGACCTATCTCCCGGCTCCGGGCTTCCTGGACTGTACGCCGTCATTCCTGGCCGTCCTGCTCTCCTGCCTCGGCGCCGGCTGGATTGCGAGTTCGCGCTTCAACGGGGTCCGCGAAATGATCCTCGTGGCGGCCATCAGCTCGGCGATCGCGCTGCTGGCGGGGCTGATCCGCTGGCCGGACCGGATCGTGGCGCCGCTGGGCATCGTGAGCGCCGGCCTTGCCGGGCCGCTCGCCGGCCTGGTGTTCTCCGACATCGCCGTGCTGCCGGCGGCCCTCGTCGGTGTCGTCGTGGGGGCGGTGCTGGTAAGTTTCCGCCGCCTCGTCATCCTCAACGGTGAAGGCCTTAATGTTTTGGCGGCCGTGGGCATGGGGCTCGGGCCGGTTTCTGCTGTCGGTTCCCTGGCCTACTTCATAGACAAACTACTCATCTACTAAGCGTTAGGATGGCATCATGTCCGTACTTGCATATGAGATCTTTTTCCTTGTCCTGCTTGGCGTGGCCAGCCTGTCCATGGCGTGGTTTGCCGGCTTTGTCGTGTACCGCCTCTTCAAAGGCCAGAAGTAACACGTTCCAGACCCCGTAGCTTCCAGAGGTAGATGCTGTGCCGATTGAAATCCCTACTGATCTGACCCCCGAAATCGTTCCGCTGTCCTGGCTCATTGGTGAGTGGGAGGGCAGCGGCCGGCTGGGGGCTGGAGACGAGGACTCCGAGCACTTCCTGCAACACGTCTCGTTTACGCACAACGGCCTGCCGTACCTGCAGTACCGCGCCGAGAGCTGGCTGACCGACGACGAGGGCACGAAGCTGCGTCCCCTCACCGTCGAGACCGGCTTCTGGGCGCTGGAGCGTAAGCAGCGCGAGGAGGACGGCGGCCCCGGCCTGATCCCGGCGGACATCGTCCCGGTGCTCAAGAGCGATGGCGGCTTCGACATCTCGGTCTCCATCGCCCACCCCGGCGGGATCTCGGAGCTGTACTACGGCCAGATCAAGGGCCCCCAGATCCAGCTCAGCACCGACATGGTGATGCGCGGCAGCCACTCCAAGGAGTACACGGCGGCCACCCGGATCTTCGGGCTGGTGGAAGGAAACCTGCTGTGGCGCTGGGACGTGGCCACCGGCAAGACTTCGACGGCGGGCGGCGGCCTGGAGGCCCACGCATCGGCCATCCTCGCCAAAGCAGGCTAATTACGCGGTCTCACTGATTTTTCCGTTGTCACCATCGACCCAGGAGAAATACCGTGAATGACACAGTCTCCAGCTCAGCCGGCAGCGCCAGCTACGCCGACCTCAAGGCCGTGTTCTTCAACGGCACGCTCAAGAAGTCCCCGGACGTGTCCAACACGCAGGGCCTGATCGAGGTCAGCCGCCGGATCATGGAGAAGCAGGGCGTCAGCACCCGCGTGATCCGCACGGTGGACCACGACATCGCCAGCGGGGTCTACCCGGACATGCGCGAACACGGCTGGGCCACCGATGAGTGGCCGGAACTCTACCCGGCCGTCCAGGAAGCGGACATCGTCGTCGTCGCGGGGCCCATCTGGCTGGGGGACAACTCCTCGCAGACGAAGAAGCTCATCGAGCGCCTCTACGCCCACTCCGGGCAGCTGAACGCGAAGGGCCAGTGGGCCTACTACCCGAAGGTGGGCGGCTGCCTCATCACCGGCAATGAGGACGGCATCAAGCATTGCGCCATGAACGTCCTGTACAGCCTCCAGCACGTCGGCTTCACCATCCCGCCGCAGGCCGACGCCGGCTGGATCGGTCCCGTCGGGCCGGGACCGAGCTACCTTGACCAGGGGTCCGGGGGGCCGGAGAGCGATTTCACCAACCGCAACACCACCTTCATGACCTGGAACATGCTGCACCTGGCGCGCATGCTCAAGGACGCGGGCGGCATTCCCGCCTACGGAAACCTGCCCGACGCCTGGAAAGCGGGCACCCGCTTCGACTTTGAAAATCCGGAATACCGCTAGGACCGGCCTGCCCCACAGTCCGGCGGAGCCAGATTGTCCCTGCCGGGGCCGGAACCTGCCGGGGCCGGAATACGCACAGAGCTAAGGACGTTCCTTTCAATATGACTATCAAAAGCCCCCTGTTGTCGCGCCCGGCCGCGGTTGAGGCCGGCGGCGCCGATGCCGGCGTCGCCGCCCACTACGGCGAGCCGCTCCGGGAGCAGCGGGCGCTGGCCGCCGGCACCGCCGTCGTCGATCTCTCACACCGCGGCGTGGTGACGGTCAGCGGGCCGGACCGCCTGAGCTGGCTCAACACGCTGTCCTCCCAGCAGCTCACTTCCCTGGCCCCTGGCCAGTCCACCGAACTGCTGTTGCTGAGCGTGCAGGGCCGGATCGAATTTGACGCCAGGGTGGTGGACGACGGCGCCACGACCTGGCTGATCGTCGAGGCAGCCGAGGCGGCCCCGCTCGCCGAATGGCTCAACAAGATGAAATTCATGCTCCGGGTCGAAATCGCGGACGTCTCCGCCGACTGGGCCGTACTCGGCTCCACGCACCGCATCCCGGAATGGGACGCGCTGCAGGCCTGGGGAGACCCGTGGCCGCACGTCGGCGCCGGAGGCTACTCCTACGCTGTGGTGGGCGAGGACGCCCATCCAGGACTGGAACGGCCGTGGTTTGAGTACCTGGTCCCCGCGGACCAACTGGTCGCGACCGTGGGCGACCGTGCCCTCGCCGGCACCATGGCCTCCGAAGCGCTGCGGATTGCGGCGTGGCGGCCCCGGTGGGGCGCGGAAACGGACGACAAGACCATCCCGCATGAGCTCGACCTCCTCCGCACTGCCGTGCACCTGGCCAAGGGCTGCTACAAGGGCCAGGAGACGATCGCGCGCGTCCACAACCTGGGCCACCCGCCGCGCCGTCTCGTGTTCCTCCAGCTCGACGGTTCCCAGCACACCCTGCCCGCGGCCGGCAGCGAGGTGCGTGCGGGCGAGCGCAAGGTGGGCACCGTGACCTCCGTGGCGCAGCACTACGAGATGGGCCCCGTCGCCCTGGCCGTGATCAAACGCTCCGTCGCCCCGGACGAGGTCCTGACCGTCGTGGACGGGGACGAGCCGTACTCCGCGGCCCAGGAAGTCATTGTGGCCCCCGACGCCGGGCAGGTGGTGGGCCGCCAGACCGGCTTCCTGCGGGGCACCCGATGAACGGCGGGTCCAAAGTGAACGAGCCGGGCGTCGCGCCCGACGACGAGACACTCGCGCTGGCGCACGCGCTCTTCGACGCCGCCCGCGAGGGCAACTCCGCGCTGCTGGGCAGCTACCTGGCCGCCGGCGCCCCGGCCACGCTGACCACCTCCTCCGGCGACTCGCTGGTGATGCTGGCGGCCTACCACGGCCACGCCGGCACTGTCCGGCTGATCCTGGACCACGGCGGCGACGCCAACACGCCGAACGACCGCGGCCAGACCCCGCTGGCCGGTGCTGTCTTCAAGGGCTACACGGACGTGGCCCGGGAACTGCTGGACGCCGGGGCCGACCCGGACGCCGGCACCCCCACCGCGCGGGCCGCCGCGCAGATGTTCGCCCGGACGGACATCCTGGCCCTCCTCGGCTGACCAATCGCGCCTGGGGCCGGGGCGCGGCCGGCCCGGGTTGGGGAGGATTGCCCTCAAATACTCCACGTGGAATAATCTTTAGTGGAGTAACTGCCGTTTAGGCCGAAGAGAACACTGCTAAACCGAGAAGGACTGCACCATGGCCCGGGCAACCGCATTGACACCCCTGGGTGTCGCCGCACTTTCCCTGCTCGTGGAAGAACCGATGCATCCCTACGAGATGTACCAGCTCCTGATCGCGCGGCACGAGGACCGGCTGGTCAAGGTGCGGCCAGGAACGCTTTATCACGCCGTCGGGCGGCTCGAGGATCGGGGGCTGGTCACAGCCACGGGAACGGACCGGGGAGGCAACCGTCCGGAGCGCACCACCTACACGATCTCGGCTGCCGGCCGCGAAGCGTTCACGGCGTGGCTGCAGGACATGCTCGCCGCCCCGGTCAACGAATACCCGGCCTTCCCGCTGGCCGTCTCCGAGGCCTACAACCTGCCCGCCGGCGTCGTCGTCGAACTCCTCGACCGGCGCCTTCAGGCGTTGGAGGAACAGCTCGGCTTCCTGGTCTCCGGCGAGGAACTGCTCGCGAAGAAGGGCGTGGAGCGCAAGTACTGGATCGATGTCCAGTTCCAGCAGAGCACGCTGCGCGCCGAAATCGCCTGGATCCGCAGCCTTCAGGACCAGCTCCGCTCCGGCGAACTGCCGTGGTGAACCCCGCACAGGACCGCGGCCGGAACC
>NZ_CAKKMM010000314.1:0-4851 GCF_918698205.1 Microbacterium sp. Bi128
GCGCATGGCCCCATCGTGGCACGGGGGTCTGACATGCGCACGGGGGCGCGGATAGGCTCGGCTCGTGAGCGAAGAGCCGGTCCTCCCCCGTATCCGCCCCGAGATCGCCGCCCTCCCCGCCTACCGGCAGGGACGCCAGGCCAGCTCGGACGCGTTCAAGCTGTCGAGCAACGAGAACCCGTTCGAGCCGCTCCCCGGGGTCCTCGACGCGGTCCGCGCGGCGACGGCGATCAACCGTTACCCGGATGCCACGGCGGCGCGGCTGCGCGAACGACTCGGCGCCCGCTACGGGGTGTCGCCCGACGACGTGCACGTCGGTGCCGGCAGCGTCTCGCTGCTCGCGCAGCTGCTGCTCGCCGCCGCGGGCCCGGGCGACGAGGTCGTCTACGCCTGGCGGTCGTTCGAGGCCTACCCCTCTCTCGTGGCGGTCTCGGGCGCCACGAGCGTGCAGGTGCCGTTGACCGCCGACGCGCGGCACGATCTTCCGGCGATGGCCGCGGCCGTGACCGAGCGCACGCGCATGGTCATCGTGTGCAGCCCCAACAATCCCACCGGTCCCACCGTCGGGTTCGACGAGTTCACGTCCTTCGTCGACGCGGTCCCCGCCGACGTCGTGATCGTGCTCGACGAGGCGTACGCGGAGTTCGTGACCGACCCCGACGCCGTCGAGGGTCACCGAGTGCGCGGGCTGCTCGCGCGTCCCAACATCGTCATGCTCCGCACGTTCTCGAAGGCCTACGGCCTCGCGGGCCTGCGCGTGGGCTACGCGATCGGTCACACGCGCGTCCTCGACGCGGCCCGCAGCACCGCGATCCCGTTGTCGGTCACGGCCGCGGCCGAAGACGCGGCGCTGGCGAGCCTGGATGCCGAGAGCGAGCTGCTGCACCGCGTCGCGGTCCTCGCCGAGCGGCGTGACGCCCTCGTCACCCGCCTGCGCGAGACCGGCTGGGACGTCCCCGACGCGCAGGGCAATTTCGTGTGGCTGCCCGCCGGCGACCGCGCCCTCGAGGTCGCCGCGGCGTTCGAGGAGGCCGGGCTCATCGTGCGGCCCTTCGCGGGTGACGGCGTCCGCATCTCGATCGGCGAGGAGGAGTCGATCGACCGTCTGGTCGAGGTCGCCGCCTCGGTCGCTCCGCGCTGAGCCGAGCGACCCCGCGATGACAGATCCCTCGGGAGCCGGCATCCGGGATGCCGCGACGGCCCCCGTCATTCCGGGTTTCTTCCCCGACCCCTCGGTGTGCCGCGTGGGCGAGGACTACTACCTCGTCAATTCGTCGTTCGAGTACGCCCCCGGCATTCCGATCTGGCACAGCCGTGACCTGCGGACGTGGACGCAGCTGGGGAACGTGCTGACGCGGGAGAGTCAGTTCCCCGCGGGGGTGTCAGCGGCGAGCCGCGGGATCTACGCGCCGACCATCCGCCACCGCGACGGCCTGTTCCTCGTCGTCGGGACGAACGTCGAGCGCGGCGGCGAGCAGTTCGTCGTGACGGCGACGGATCCGGCGGGGCCGTGGTCGGACCCGATCGTGTTCCCGGGGCTCGGCGGCATCGACCCCGACCTGGCGTGGGACGACGACGGCGCGTGCGTCCTGACGTACTGCGCGCTCGATGAGGCGCTGCGGCCCGCGGGCGGTTCGCTCCCCGTCATCGCGCAGGCGCGGATCGACCTCGATCGCGGCATCCTGCTCGACGGACCTCGCGAGATCTGGCGGGGGAGTGGGCTCGCGCACCCCGAGGGGCCGCACCTGTACCGCCGAGGGGAGTGGTGGTACCTGCTCACCGCCGAGGGCGGCACCGAGCGCGGACACGCGGTGTGCGTCGCGCGGTCGCGGGCGATCGACGGCCCGTTCGAGCTCGCGCCTTCCACCCCGCTGTTCAGCCGCCGCAGCACCGGGTTCCCCGTGCAGAACACCGGCCACGCCGACCTCGTCGAGCGCCCCGACGGCTCGTGGGCGATGGTGTACCTCGGCGTGCGCCCGCGCGGCTTCACTCCTGGATTCCACGTCATCGGACGCGAGACGTTCCTCGCCCGCGTCGCCTGGGTCGACGACTGGCCCGTGGTGCACACCGACGATGCGCTGCCGGACCGCGCCGACACGGCGTTCACTGACGACTTCTCCGCCGCCGAGCTGCACCCGAGATGGGTGTCGCCCGGCGCGGCGCTCGCCGCGTTCGTCAGCCCGCACCCCGACGGCGGTGTCGCGCTGGAGTCCCGTCCGACTCCGGCGGCCCTGTCGGTGCGCGCGCGGGATCTGCGCTGGCGGTACGAGGCGCGGGTCGACGCGTCGGCTGCCGTGGGCCTGCGGGTCCGGCTCGACGAGCACCACGGGTACGAGATCGCCCTCGACGCCGGTGCGGCCGAGGTGCGGGCCCGGATCGGTCCGCTCGCGGCATCCGTGGGTTCTGCTCGCGCGACGGGCGACGTCGTGACGCTCGTCGTCGAGGCGGTGGATGCCACCCACGACGGCCCCGACGACCTCCGGTTCGGGCTGGTCGACGCGGACGGCGAACGGTGGCTGGCGACGCTCGACGGCCGCTACCTCTCCACCGAGGTGGCGGGCGGCTTCACCGGCCGCACCCTCGGGCTGCGGGCGCTCGGCGCGACCCCGGCCCGGGTCATGAGCGTGCGTTACCTGCCGCTCGGCGACGAGTGAGGCCGACGCGCCTTGTCGGAAACCCATGCCGAAACGCGGCATCCGTTGTGCACCTCATGCGGTGCGGGGCATGGCGCGAGCGTTAGCGTGGGTACATGACCCCGCTCGACGACCCGGCTCTCGTGCGCGTCCTGGCGGCCGACGGCACCCTCGCGCCCACCCCTGAGGCCGAGCGCTATCTGCCCCTGATCGAGGCCCTCACCGACGCGGAGCTCGAGACGTTCTACCGCGACATGGTCTCGATCCGCGCGTTCGATGTGCAAGCGACCAACCTGCAGCGCCAGGGGCAGCTCGCCCTGTGGCCACCCTCCTTCGGGCAGGAGGCCGCTCAGGTGGGCTCGGCCCGCGCGGCGCGACCGCAGGACCACATCTTCCCCTCGTACCGCGAGCACGTGGTCACGCGGATCCGCGGTGTCGACCCGATCGACATCATCCGGCTGATGCGCGGGCTCACCCACGGCGGGTGGGACCCGTTCGACCCGAAGAACGGCAACACCCACATCTACACGCTGGTGCTCGGCGCGCAGACGCTGCACGCCACCGGGCTCGGCATGGGGCTCGTGTTCGACGGCAAGTGCGGCACCGGAGACCCCGAGCGCGACGAAGCCGTGATCGTCTACTACGGCGACGGCGCGTCCAGCCAGGGCGACGTGCACGAGTCGATGGTCTTCGCCGCGAGCTTCCAGACGCCCGAGGTGTTCTTCCTGCAGAACAACCAGTGGGCCATCTCCGTCCCGGTCGCCACCCAGTCGCGCACCCCGCTCTACCAGCGCGCGGCGGGCTATGGCATCCCGTCGGTTCAGGTCGACGGCAACGACGTGCTCGCCAGCTACGCCGTGTCGAAGCTCGCGCTCGACGAGGCCCGCGCCGGCGGTGGCCCGCGCGCGATCGAGGCGATGACCTACCGCCGCGGCGCGCACACGACGAGCGACGACCCCACGAAGTACCGCACCTCCGCCGAAGAAGAGGCGTGGGCCGGGCGCGACCCGATCGCCCGCCTCCGCGCCTACCTCGAAGCCCGCGGTGCGTCGCAGCAGTTCTTCGACGACGCGGATGCCGAAGGCCGCGCGCTCGCCGACGACGTCCGTGTGCGCACCAACGAGCTGGGCGGGCTGCCGCGGTCGCACATGTTCGACAGCGTCTACTCCGAGGCCCACGCGCTCATCACCGAGGAGCAGCGCTGGCTCGACGACTACGAGGCGTCGATGGAAGGGGGAACGCAGTGACCGAGAACATGCCGATCAGCCGCGCCCTCAACGCCGGCCTCCGTCGCTCGCTCGAGACGAACGACCGCGTCCTGCTCATGGGCGAGGACATCGGTCCGCTCGGCGGCGTCTTCCGCGTCACCGAGGGGCTGCAGAGCGACTTCGGCCCCCGCCGCGTGATCGACTCCCCGCTCGCGGAGTCGGGCATCGTCGGCACCGCGATCGGACTCGCGATGGGCGGCTTCCGTCCCGTCCTCGAGATCCAGTTCGACGGGTTCGTGTTCCCGGCGTTCGACCAGATCACCTCGCAGCTGGCGAAGATCACGAACCGCCACGAGGGTGCGCTGCAGATGCCCGTCGTCATCCGCATCCCCTACGGCGGGCACATCGGCGCGATCGAGCACCACCAGGAGAGCCCCGAGGCGTACTTCACGCACACCCCGGGTCTGCGGGTCGTGAGCCCCTCGACCGCCAACGACGCGTATTGGATGATCCAGCAGGCGATCGACTCGCCCGACCCGGTCGTCTTCCTCGAGCCGAAGGCGAAGTACTGGCAGAAGGGCGAGGTCGACACCGAGGCCCCCGCCCTGCCGCTGCACGCGAGCCGCGTTGTCCGTCGCGGCACCGACGTCACCCTGGTCGGCCACGGCGCCATGGTGACGACGCTGCTGCAGGCCGCGGCGCTCGCCGAGAGCGAGGGCACGAGTTGCGAGGTCATCGACCTGCGTTCGCTCTCGCCGGTCGACTACGGTCCGCTGCTCGACTCGGTGCGCCGCACCGGCCGCATGGTCTACGCGCAGGAGGCGCCGGGGTTCACCTCGCTCGGCTCCGAGATCGCCGCGACCGTCATGGAGAAGGCGTTCTTCGCCCTCGAAGCCCCGGTGCTGCGCGTGTCGGGCTTCGACGTGCCGTTCCCGCCCGCGAAGCTCGAGGGCACGTACTTGCCCGACGCCGACCGCATCCTCGAGGCCGTCGACCGCTCCCTCGCCTAC
>NZ_CAKKMM010000315.1:0-4840 GCF_918698205.1 Microbacterium sp. Bi128
GTGAACAGGCCGCCGCCGGGTGCGGTAGCAGGAAGGCTCATCGCAGGAAGGCCGCGGCCACGCCGGCGTCCACGGGGATGTGGAGCCCCGTGGTGTGGGAGAGCTCGCTGCCGGTGAGCACGGCGGCGGCGTTGGCCACGTTTTCGGGCAGCACTTCGCGCTTGAGCAGGGTGCGCTGGGCGTAGTACTTGCCCAGTTCCTCTTCCTGCACGCCGTAGACGGCGGCGCGCTTGGCGCCCCAGCCGCCGGCGAAGATCCCGGAGCCTCGGACCACGCCGTCGGGGTTGATGCCGTTGACCCGGATCCCGTACTCGCCCAGTTCCGCGGCGAGGAGCCTGACCTGGTGGGCCTGGTCTGCCTTGGTGGCGGAGTAGGCGATGTTGTTCGGGCCGGCGAACACGGAGTTCTTGGAGGAGATGTAGATGATGTCCCCGCCCATCTCCTGGCCGATCATCACCTGCGCGGTCGCCTTGGCCACCAGGAACGAGCCCTTGGCCATGACGTTGTGCTGGAGGTCCCAGTCCTTTTCCGTGGTTTCCAGCAGCGGCTTGGAGATGGAGAGCCCCGCGTTGTTGACCACCAGGTCCAGTCCGCCGAAGGCCAGGACGGCTTCCTGGATGGCGGCGGCGATCTGGGCTTCGTCGGTGACGTCGGCCTGGACCCCGATGGCGACGTCGGCGCCGCCGAGTTCCGCGGCCACGGCCCGGGCGTTGTCCAGGTTCAGGTCAGCGATGACCACGCACGCGCCGTCGGCGGCGAAGCGGGTGACGATCGCCTTGCCGATGCCCGACGCCGCCCCGGTCACCAGTGCGATCCGGCCAACATGGGATTTCGGCTTGGGCATCCGGGCCAGTTTGGCTTCCTCCAGGGCCCAGTATTCGATCCGGAACTTCTCGGCTTCCTCGATCGGGGCATAGGTGGAGACGGCTTCGGCGCCGCGCATGACGTTGATGGCGTTGAGGTAGAACTCCCCCGCCACCCGGGCGGTCTGCTTGTTCGCGCCGAAGGAGAACATGCCCACGCCGGGCACCAGCACAATCGCCGGGTCCGCGCCGCGCAGGGCGGGGCTGTCCGGGGTCGCGTGCCGGTCGTAATACCCCTGGTAGTCCTCGCGGTAGGCGGCGTGGAGTTCCTTCAGCCGGGCCACAGAGTCTTCAACCGGGGCGTCGGCGGGCAGGTCCAGGACCAGCGGCTTGACCTTGGTGCGCAGGAAGTGGTCCGGGCAGGACGTGCCCAGGGCCCCGAGCCGCGGGTGTTCGGCGGCTTCGAGGAACGCCAGGACGGCGGGGTCGTCGCTGAAGTGCCCGAGCTGCGGCTTGTCCGTCGAGGCGAGGCCGCGGATCACGGGGGCCAGGGCGGCGGCCTTCGCGCGGCGCTCGGTTTCCGGGAGGGCGGCGTAGCCGGGCAGCTTGGGACCGAACGGTTCGTTCTTTCCGTGGTCCTTGATGTACTCCTCGGCCTGCTCGATGATCCACAGCGAGTTGGCTTCGGCTTCCTCGCTGGTGGCGCCCCAGGCGGTGATGCCGTGGCCGCCCAGAATGGTTCCGACGGCCTGAGGGTTGGCGTCCTTGATCGCGGCGATGTCCAGGCCGAGCTGGAAGCCGGGGCGCCGCCACGGCACCCAGGCCACTTTCTCGCCGAAGATCTCCTTGGTCAGGGCCTCGCCGTCGGCGGCCGTGGCGAGGGCGATGCCGGAGTCCGGGTGCAGGTGGTCCACGTGCGCGGCATCGATCAGGCCATGCATGGCGGTGTCGATCGAGGGGGCGGCGCCGCCCTTGCCGAACAGGCAGTAATCGAACGCGGCGACCATGTCGTCTTCACGCTCGACGCCGGGGTACACGTTCTTGAGCGCCTGCAGCCGGTCCAGCCGCAGCACGGCAAGGCCCTCGGCCTTCAGCGTGCCCAGGTCACCGCCGGAGCCCTTGACCCACAGGAGCTCGACGTCGTCGCCGGTCACGGGGTCCTTTTCGGTGCCCTTGGCGGAGGTGTTGCCGCCGGCGAAGTTGGTGTTCCGCTTGTCCGCGCCGAGGCGGTTCGAACGGGAGATCAGTTCTTCAACAGTCTTATTGGTCATTATTTAAGCGCCCCATCCGGCCTGGTGGCCGCCGACGCGGTCCTCGTTGATCTTCTTCTGGTAACCGCTGGCCTTGAAGGCGGCCATCGGGTCCGCGGGCAGGCCGCGGGATTCACGCCAATGCGCCAGCGCGGGGCGGACATCGGTGTAAAAGGCATCGTTGAAGATGCCGTTGGCGGCCAGGACGTCGCCGCTGCGCTGGGCCTCGGCCAGCGCGTCGGTGTCGATCAGCAGGGCGCGGGCGGTCATTTCCTGGACATTGAGCACGGACCGGATTTGGCCCGGGATCTTTTCCTCCAGGTTGTGGCACTGGTCCAGCATCAGGGCGACGGCTGAATTCTCTCCTGCGGACTTACCGAACCCGCCGCCGCGGATGACCTCGTGCATGATGCGGAAGAGCTGGAAGGGATCCGCCGCACCGACGATCAGGTCATCATCCGCGTAGAAGCGGGAGTTGAAGTCGAAGGAGCCGAGCTTGCCCAGACGCAGCAGCTGCATGACGATGAACTCGATGTTGGTGCCGGGGGCGTGGTGGCCGGTGTCGAGGCAGACAAAGGCTTTCTCGCCCAGGGCCAGGGTCTGGGCGTAGGAGGTACCCCAGTCCGGAACGTCGGTGTGGTAGAAAGCCGGCTCGAAGAACTTGTACTCCAGCACCAGGCGCTGCTCGTCGCCCAGGGCCGCGTAGATTTCCTGCAGCGACTCGGCCAGGCGGTCCTGCCGGCCGCGCATGTCGTCCTGGCCCGGGTAGTTGGTGCCGTCCGCGAGCCAGATCTTCAGATCCCGCGAGCCCGTGGCGTTCATGATCTCCAGGCACTCGAGGTGGTGGTCGATCGCGCGGCGGCGGACCGCAGGGTTCGAGGAGGTCAGGGAACCAAACTTGTACTCGTCGTCCTGGAAGGTGTTGGAGTTGATGGTGCCGAGTCCCACGCCGAGCTCCGCCGCGAACTCCTTCAGGGCCGCATAATCATCCACCTTGTCCCAGGGGATGTGCAGCGCCACGGTGGGCGCGAGTCCGGTGAGTTCGTGGACCTTCGCGGCGTCGGCCAGCTTCTCGTGGACCGTGCGCGGGGTGCCGGGAGTGCCGAACACCTTGAAGCGGGTGCCGGAGTTGCCGTAGGCCCAGGACGGGACCTCGATGGCGAGTTCCCCGAGGCGGCCCAGGGCCGTTTCTGTGGTGTTCATGGTTGTTCCTTCTGCGGTTGGTGGTTGTCCCCGGCGGCGTTGGCCGCGGACAACTGGTCCTCGAGATTGAAGATTTCGGTGAGCTGGAGGAAGCCTTGATCCGGCGCTCCGGCGAGGTCGTCGAAGAAGCCGGCCATGTCGGCCTGCCAGTGGGCGTTGACGTCAGTGGCTGCCATCCGGGCCTGGGCTTCGGTCAGGCTGTCCGTTTCGAAGTAGCCGATCAGGAGCCCGTCGGGCCGGAGGAAGAGTGAGTAGTTGTTCCAGCCCGAGGCCGTCAGGGCCCGGAGCATCTCCGGCCAGACGGCGGCGTGCCGGCGGGTGTATTCCCCGATCAGCGCGGGCTTGACCTGGAGCTGGAAGCAGACGCGTTGCGTGCTCATGAGAGCGCCACGTGGCGGTGTTCGATGCCCAGCAGGGATGCGGCGGCCTTGATGTCGGCGGCGCGGTGGCCGACGCACAGGGCCCAGTGGTGGCCGATTCCGGTCTGGCTCCAGACGTCCACCCAGAGCCCGGGGTCCCCGCCGAAGTCCACCCGGGAGGTCGTGTTGCCGATCTGCAGGAGCGGGCCGGGAACCACCTCGCCCTCGGAGGTGACGAACACGTAGCTTCCGTCCGCGTCCTGGCCGAGGCCGAAGGTGGTGACGGGGCCGTGGCGCACATCGAATTCGACCGAGACGCCCCAGCCGCGTTTGCCGTGGTAGATGCCGAGTCCGCGCAGGAGCGGGTCCTGGGCGGACACGGCCAGGTGGGCCGGCCCGTCGTGTCCCATTTCGACCACGTTGTCGAGGAAGTTCAGGGCCTGGATCTCGGTAAATGATCCCCCGGCGCCGATCGCCTGGGCCGCCAGCATGGCGATGGAGGTCCGCAGCTCGAACTCGCCGGCCATCGGGATGCCCCGGGCCGTCAGGATGGAGGAGCCCAGGATCATCCCGGCGCCGAGCCGTTCGTGCTGTTCGCCGGCCAGTCCGCGGTGATAGTAGGCCACGGAGTCCAGGTCAAAGTCCTCCACAAGGCGGTCCAGGCCGACGGACACCTTCGCACCCCACGCGAAGTCGTCGTCGTTCACGGAGTCATCCACAACGAAAAGTTCGCGGGCGAGCCCGAGCCGTTCGGTCACCTCCGCCTCCGTGACGGCGTTGACCCGTTCGCGGAGGTCATCGAATTCGAGCACCTCCACGTGGGAGCCGAAGGTGGTGGACACGGTGGTGAGGTCGGTGGCGACATCCAGCATGCCCGGATAGAGGTGGCCCATGAGCCCGTGCCGGGCATTGCGGAGCCGGGCGCGGACGCCGGCGGCGTGGACCCACGCGGTGATCCGCTCCCAGGCGGACTCCTGCTTAAGGTGCCCCGAGACTGAGCGGAAGTCGATCCCGGCCCGGCGGAAGACGTTGGCGACCTCCGGCACCGGGCACTGGCCGCAGTAGGCCAGCCACTTGCCGGTGTCAAAGTTGGCGTGGTCCATCGCTTCGGTTGGCTGCAGGTCGATCACCAGGACGGGGGTCTTCGCGCGCTGGGCGATGGGCAGGACCATGGAGGATGTCAGGTACGTGGTGAGGAAGATGACGATGAGGTCGCAGTCGGCGA
>NZ_CAKKMM010000316.1:0-4813 GCF_918698205.1 Microbacterium sp. Bi128
CAGGACTCCACCACCATCATCGGCAAGGCCCTTGGCAAGGAAGCCGAAGCGGCCAAGCTGGTCTCCGACACCGAGGCCACGATCAAGGACAAGGTCTCCAAGTACCCCCAGATCGCCGGAAAGTCCTTCATCTACGGCAACCTGGAACCGGACAAGAGCGACGGCGTCAACGTCTACACCGCCAACGACAACCGTCCCCGCTTCCTCAACGAAATCGGCATGAAGCTCGCATCCGTTGTTGAGGACAACTCCAAGGGCTCCAAGGAATTCTTCATCCCGTGGTCCGCCGAAAAGGCCAACGAACTCACTTCGGACATCTTCGTGACCTGGGTGCCGGATGCGGCCACCACCGACTCCATCAAGGCTGACCCGCTGCTAGGCCAGATCCCGGCCATCAAGACCGGCGCGCTGGTTGCCGACTCCAACAACACGCTGACCCTGTCCATCTCCGCTTCGTCGCCGCTGAGCCTGCCGTGGTCCCTGGACACGTTCCTGCCGCAGCTGGCTGGCGCCGCGGACAAAGTCGCCGCCGCAGCGAAGTGACACGCTTCCATGACAATCAGTACGGCGACGGCGCCCGCCGGCAGTGTGCCCGGCGCACCTGTCGCCCCCGCCGGGAGGAAAGCCGCCGCCAAGCAGGCCGCCTGGCTGCTGGCCGCCGTCGTCGTCCTTGTCCTGGTCTGCGCGGCGTCCCTGGCTGTGGGTGCCCGCGGAGTCCCGCTCGGCACGGTCTGGCAGGCCCTGACGCAGTTCGACCCCGCCGACGGCGACCATGCCGTCATCCACGCCCGCACCCCCCGCACCGTGCTCGGTCTGTTGGCCGGCGGCGCCCTCGGACTGGCAGGCGCGGCCATGCAGGGGGTGGCCCGCAACCCGCTCGCGGACCCGGGGATCATCGGTGTCAACGCCGGCGCGGCCCTCGCCGTCGTCACCGGGATCTACGTCTTCGGCGTCTCGTCCCTGACCGGCTACATCTGGTTCGCGTTCATCGGCTCCGCGGCAGCCGCCGTCGTCGTCTACCTGATCGCGTCACTTGGCACGGAAGGCGCGACGCCGGTCAAACTGGCACTGGCCGGCGCGGCCCTGAGCGCGGGGCTGTATTCGCTGATGAACGTCGTCCTGGTCTCCAGCCAGGACACCCTGGACCGGTTCCGCTTCTGGCAGGTCGGCGGGATCGCCGGCCGGGACTGGTCGGTGGTGCTGCCCGGGCTGCCGTTCCTGGCCGCCGGGGCGCTGATTGTGCTGTTCACCGGACGGATCCTTAACAGCCTGGCCCTCGGGGATGACATCGCCCGCGGCCTGGGCCAGCGCGTCGGACTGGTCCGCGCCGTCACCGCGCTGGGCATTGTGCTGCTCTGCGGCTCGGCCACGGCGCTGGCCGGGCCGATCGGATTCGTCGGCCTGGTGGTTCCGCACGCCGTCCGCTTCCTGACCGGCCCGGACTACCGCTGGATCCTGCCGTTCTCGCTGGTCCTGGCACCGGTGCTGCTCCTGCTGTCGGACGTGGTGGGCCGTGTCATCCTGTTGCCCGGCGAAGTCCCGGCGGGCATCATGACGGCGCTGGTGGGTGCGCCTGTCTTTGTGTGGCTGGTCCGCCGCGGGAAGGGGGCAGGGCTGTGAGCAAAGCAGACCTCGCCAACGTCAGGCGCGAGCTGGGGGAGAACGCACCCGCCGAGCGCGAACTGGCCGAACCGGCCGGCCCGGTCCGCGCCAATGTGGGGCCGCTGCGCAGTGCGCTGATGGGCCGTGTGCTGATGGGCCGTGTGTCGATGGGCCGGACGGCCCTGCTGGCCTTCGCCGTCGTTGTGCTCCTCGCCGTCAGCATCCTGCTGGGCAGCTACACCGTCACCGTCCCGGACTTCGTCAGGATCCTCACGGCCCACCTCACCGGTGGCGAGAGGATCCCCGGCGCCAGCTTCATCGTGATGGAAACCAAGCTGCCGCGGGCAGTCATCGGCACCATGATCGGCATTGCCTTCGGGCTCTCGGGCACCCTGTTCCAGACGATGCTGCGCAATCCACTGGCCAGTCCCGACGTGATCGGCATCAGCTACGGGGCCAGCGCGGCCGCCGTCACCGCCATCGTCGTTTTCGGAGCCTCCGGAGCGGCGGTGTCCGGCGCGGCACTGTGCGGGGCCATGGCGGTAGCCGTCCTGATTTACACAATCTCGCGGAGCGGTTCCCCCGGATCAGGCGGCGGCAATCACGCCAACGCAGCCGGAAGCCGGCTCATCCTGGCCGGCATCGGCATCGCCGCGGCACTGAACGCCGTGGTCAACTTCCTCATGACGCGGGCCGATATCCGCACCGCGGCCGAGGCCCTGATCTGGCTGAACGGATCCCTGAATTCCGCCAGCTGGGACCGTGCCGGAGTGCTGGCCCTGGCGCTTCTGGTCCTGGTGCCCGCCGCCGCCCTCCTCGCCGGCCCGCTGCGGATCCTGGAACTCGGAGACGACGCCGCCGCCGGGCTCGGCATCCGGGTGGGCATCATCCGGCTGGGCGTGGTGGCCGTTGCCGTCGCCCTCGCCGCCGTCGCCACTGCAGCCGCCGGGCCCGTGGCCTTCGTCGCCTTCCTGGCCGGCCCCATCGCGCGCCGCTTCACGGGCAAGGCCAGTCTTCCGGCCGGCGCGTTCGTCGGCGCCCTGATTGTCCTGGCCGCCGACTACTTCGCCGCCAACATCGCCCCCCTGCTGCTGGACGGCACCGTCCTTCCCGTCGGTGTGGTCACCGGCGCGCTGGGAGCACCGTTCCTGCTGTGGCTCCTGGTCACGGCCAACCGAAAGGACGCCTGACATGGCAGTTCTCAACGCCAAGGACCTGACGCTGCAGTACGACCAGCGCCGGGTGGTGGAAGGCCTCACGGCGGAGATTCCCGAGGGGAAGGTGACAATGATCGTGGGCGCCAACGCCTGCGGCAAATCCACGCTCCTCCGCGGCCTGTCCAGGCTGCTGAAGCCGGCCGGCGGCACCGTGACCCTGGACGGCAAGGACATCCATTCCCGCCCGGCCAAGGAACTCGCCCGCATCCTCGCCCTGCTCCCGCAGCACCCCACCGCCCCCGACGGCATTCTGGTCCGGGATCTCGTGGGCCGCGGACGCTACCCGCACCAGGGGTTCTTCCGCAGCTGGAGCGCGGGTGACGATCTCGCTGTGCACCGTGCGCTGGAAGTCACCGAAACCCTGGAGCTCGCCGAACGCAACGTCGACGAACTCTCGGGCGGGCAGCGTCAGCGCGTCTGGATCGCGATGGCGCTGGCCCAGGAAACCGACGTTCTGCTGCTCGACGAGCCAACCACCTACCTGGATCTGGCCCACCAGGTGGAGGTCCTGGACCTGATCACGGACCTGAACCGGCGCCGCGGCACCACCGTGGCAATCGTCCTGCACGACCTGAACCTGGCGGCCCGGTATGCGGACCATGTCATCGCCATGAAAGGCGGCAGGATCGTGGCCGAGGGCACCTCTACCGACGTCGTCACCGAGGACTTGGTCCGACACGTCTTCGGCCTGGACTCGCGGGTGCTGCCCGACCCCATTTCCGGCACGCCACTGATCATCCCGCTCGGCCGGCACCACGCCGAGTTCCCAAAAGCAGAAACAGCAACCCTGGAGTTGGTCCCATGAGGGCAGTTAACAGCAGTGCAACAGCCGGCAGTGCAACGGGCGGCACTGCAGCAGACAGCAGCCAGTCGCGGATACGCCGTACTCCCTCTGGCGTAAGCAACCAGCCGCCCAGCCAACCAATGACCCTGGCGTTCGACGTGACGGTCGCCGCGGTGCAGGAGCTCAGCCCCAACTTCCGCCGGATCACCTTCGGCGGATACTCCCTGCGTGGCTTCGGCGTCCACGGCGAAACCCTGGACCTGCGCGTGAAGCTGATGATCCCGTCCCTTGCCGGGGACAGCACCCAGCTGCCGCTGCCGGTGTTCCACATGGAGCAGTCCGGCTGGTACCAGGAATGGCTTGCCATGGATCCCGCGATCCGTGGCTCCATGCGCACCTACACAGTGCGGCAGGAACGCCTCGACTCCGTGTATCCGGAGATCGACGTCGACTTTGTCATGCACTTCGACGCCGCCGGAAACGGCGGACCCGCCGCGAACTGGGCGCTGAACGCCAGGCCCGGCGACGCCCTCACCCTCATTGGACCCAACAACCGGGCCGCGCACTGTGTCACGGCGGAGACCTACTCCGGCATCGAATGGCGGCCGGGCCTGGCCCAGCGCGTACTGCTTGCCGGTGACGAGACCGCTGTCCCGGCCATCAGCGCCATCCTGGAAAGCCTCCCGTCGTACATCAGCGGACATGCGTTTCTTGAGGTCCCCGAGCCCGGCGACTTCCTGGATCTGAGGTCCGACGCCGACGTCGAAATCACCTGGCTGGCACGCGGCGCCTCGATCGGCCGCTCACGTCCGCACGGCGAACTCCTGCAGGAAGCCGTCCGCGCCGCTGTTCCCGAACCCGGCTGGGTCGGCCTCCGGCCGCCCTCTGATTCTGCGGCCGGCGGCGGGGCAGGGCCCGAACCCGATGACGTGAACGTGGACCAGGACATCCTCTGGGAGACCCCCGCCCGGATGGACGCCGCGATGATCGGAGCCGGCAAGAACCCGGACAAGCCCGCCGGGGCACTGCCGTTCTACGCCTGGATCGCCGGCGAAGCGGGCACCGTCAAGGAGATGCGGCGGTACTTGGTGCGGGACGTGGGGATTGACCGGAAACAGGTCGCGTTCATGGGTTACTGGCGGAAGGGGAAAGCTGAGCTCTAACCGACGCTCCCGCAGGTCCTGCGGCTCTTGCCCCGACGCTCCCGCAG
>NZ_CAKKMM010000317.1:0-4790 GCF_918698205.1 Microbacterium sp. Bi128
GCCCTGCCGTGAATCCGAGCGACGCGTAGGGCTTCCAGGCAGCGCAGGCAATCGCTGCCGTCATGAGGATCAGCGGCCACGTCCCCTCCCAGGTGTGGAGGCCGGGGCCCATCCGCCCGGCCTCGGCCACGCACCACAGCGTGAAGAAGAGAACGGCCGCCGCGGGGGCGCCCCAATGCCGCAAAACTTTCAGTAGTGGTTCCATGCTGTCACCCTATCCACGGCGGCTGTCACAGGCAGGTCACATCCGGCCGCACTCCACCTTGGGGCCAGAAGATTCATCTTTCGAGCCAGCCCTCCGTCGATAGCGGGCGTAGTATGGCGGCCATGACCAAGGCAGCGGTTGAGGTCACAGCTCCCGCCGAAGCGGTGCCGTACTCCGTGCTGGACAGCGTGTTCTTCGTGGTGGGCGGCGTTGCGGCTGTGTGGCTGACCGCGCTGCTGGTGCAGTTGAGCTTCGAA
Organism: Microbacterium sp. Bi128; assembly: GCF_918698205.1. Lineage (NCBI taxonomy): Bacteria > Bacillati > Actinomycetota > Actinomycetes > Micrococcales > Microbacteriaceae > Microbacterium > Microbacterium sp. Bi128. Next base: position 463 of record NZ_CAKKMM010000317.1, read on the forward strand.
TGGGGCTGGGCGCAGGTCTGGTTCCTCTTCATCTTCTGGGCCCTGCTCGCCTATCTGGTGCTTCCCCGTCTGCACCGGATCCTGACCCGGCTCTACGTTCCGGACTACTTCATCGGCCGGGCGCGCACCAGCGACGGGCTGCTGGGCGATCCCGTGAACATCGCCCTGCTTGGATCGGAACCGCAGATCCATGGCGTGATGCGGTCCGCGGGCTGGACGAGGGCCGATGACGTGACCCTGGCCAGCAGCCGGCGGATCGTCTCCTCCACCCTCCTGCGCCGCAGCTATCTCGAGGCCCCGGTCAGTCCGCTGTTCCTGTTCGGCCGCCAGCAGGATTTTGCCTACCAGCAGGAAGTCGACGGCACCCCGGGCAAACGGCACCACGTCCGCTTCTGGCGGTGCCCGCCCGGCTGGCTGCTGCCGGGCGGGCTGGCCGTCGACTGGTTGGCGGCCGGCACGTATGACCGCAGCGTCGGGCTGTCCCTGTTTACCCTGCAGATCACCCACAAGATCGATGAGAACACCGACACCGAACGCGACCATGTGGTCGGCGCCATTACCGGGGCCGATCCCGCGGCCGGGCTCAGGGTGATCCGTGATTTTTCCACCGGCTATCACGCGCGCAACGGCGGGGGCGACACCATCACCACCGACGGCAATCTCCCCATCGTCGATCTCAGGCAGACCGTCGCGGAGCCGACCGCTGCGGGCTCGCTTGGGAGCGACACGCCCCCGGGCGAGGGCCGCGCCAGGCGTCCTTCGACCACGATTGTCGGGGCGGTCTTCGTCGGTGCCCGCGCGGCGGCGGCCGCGCTGCTGGCCCTGTCCCTGGTGCTCTTCAAGGACGCGCACGTCGGCTCACTGGTGCAGCCCGTAGCCGGCCCGGCGGTCACGGAGGCCCAGGCGGAATTGGCCGTCAGCGCCGCAACGGTGGTTGTCCTGCTCTTTGCCGTGGCCGAGATCCTGCTGGCGTGGTTCGTGTTCCTCGGCCGAAACTGGGCCCGGACGGTGGCCATGGCGCTGAGCACGGCCGCCATCTGCTTCCAGGCCGTCGATGTTTTGTACGGCGGCCCGGACATCACCCTGAAGTCCAATCTCCCCGGCCTGACCCTGGACATCCTGTTGCTTCTGGCGCTCTCCAGCAAGCGGTCCCGCGACTATGCCCTGCGCCCCCGCAAGGTAATCAAACGGGATTCCAGCCTTCCCGGCGGCCGGACGCCCGTCTGAATCCCCAGGATCCAGGGGCTCTTGACAGCCCTCTCGCCGCGGGCGCTAGATGTTCAAATAGCCAGCATTCCACCGCAGGAGCAGCTAAGGAGCGGACATGAGCGACGACTCACAGACGCCGGAGCGCCACCACAGCGAGACCCCGGTCGAAGGTGATGCAACGGCTGAACCCTTCGACGACCGCGCCCATTCCCAGGACGCGGCAGAAGGCCCGGACACCGACGACGAACCGGGCCCCACGGCCTAGCCTCCCTACGCGCTAGCCTCTCTACGAGCGAATTCGCCGGAACTCTGCGGGCTCGCCGGAACTTTCCGGCGAGCGGGGAGGCTTCCGGCGACTTGGACTCGTCTGCCCCGACCGGTGTCCTGACGGTCCCCGGCGCACACAGTCCTTAACCGGCGAAATATCTTCGCTCGCCCGGGTGTTTCTCCGGCATGACAACAATCGGAATCATCGGTGCAGGACACATTGGCGGCCAGATCGCCCGCAAGGCCGTGGAGCTCGGCTACGACGTCGTGATCAGCAACTCGCGCGGGCCGGAAACCCTGGCGGAGCTCGTCGCGGAACTGGGGCCCAGGGCCCGGGCCGCAACGCCGGCCGAGGCGGCCGCAGCCGGCGACTTCGCCGTCGTCACCGTGCCGCTCAGGAGCCTCCCGGACGTCCCCGTGGAACCGCTGGCCGGCAAGATCGTCCTCGACACCAACAATTACTACTGGGAACGCGACGGGCATATCCCGGCCCTGGATGCCGGCGAGGCCACCACGTCCGGCCTGTTGCAGGAGCACCTTCCCCAGTCGAAGGTGGCCAAAGCCTTCAACCACATCATGTACTCCCAGATCACCACGGACGGGACGCCGGCCGGCACCCCGAACCGCCGGGCCCTGGCCACGGCGAGCGATTTCCCGGAGGCGGCCGAGCTGGTGACCAGGCTCTACGACGAATTCGGCTTCGACACCGTCAACATGGGCCCGCTCGCCGAAAGCTGGCGCACGGAACGGGACCGCCCGGCCTACGTAATCCGGCAGAACGCGGCCGAGCTCACAGAGAACCTGGCCAAGGCTCCGCGCACCATCTGACCCGTCCTGGCCCGGGCGCGCGAATTCGCCGGAAGCCTGCGAGGTCGCCGGACTTTTCCGGCGGGCTCGCAGCCTTCCGGCGAATCCGGGCGGCAGCGCGCGGCTACGCCACCGCAGGACCCGGGAAGCCCTGAAGGGGGACGACTCCCGGATGGTCATTCCCCTATGCGCTTTGCTAGGATCCGGACCCTGCGTCCCGGAACTCTGACGGACGGGGCGACGACGGCGGCTGAACCTCCCGCCGTCGGGTTCCGCTAGCCCGCGTCACCTGTCGCGGGCGGGCGCGTCCTTCCCGAACCATGCACTGACCAGGAGCCACACGGACCACACGAGGATGAGGACAATCCCAGCGAGTGTAGGAATGGAGTTGGCCGGAGAGAAGCCTTCGGCGCCGACGATCCAGCCCTGCGCGAGGTAGGCGAGTCCGGACAGCGCCATAAGGTAGCCGATCAGCCGGGAGACGCGGCGCGCCCCGACAACCACGGCACCGGTCAGGACCAGGGCCACGCCCAGCACGAAGCTCTGGTAACTGCGCATGCCCCACTCCAGCCAACGGATACCCTCAGCCGTCGCAAACCGCGCAGCTTTCTCCGGTTCCGGAGCCGCAACCCAGGCGTCCACTGCGTGCTTGAGGGCAACGCCGTCGACGGCTTGGAGGGCGGCGTAAAGTGCCAGCGCGGCGACCGCAGCGACAGCGCCGAAGCGGGCCGTCCAGGCCATGGCCCCGTCCGGTGCTTTCAAGACCACCAGCAGGACCAGCAGCCCGGAGATGAGAAGCGCCATGCCGGCGAACTGGCCGAGGTGGACCGCCGTCCAAATACCGCTGCGGGCGTACTCCGCGAACGTCGCCGGGTGGTCATTTGCGCTGGCCGTATCGGCATGGAGCAGCCCGGCGACCACGGACAGCGCGAAGCCGGCAAACGCCAGGGTGGCGGCGAGGCGAAGCGGTGCACGGTCTGATGCCGGGCGCCCAGACCCGGCCGAAGCCGCCGGCCGCGGATTATGATCAGTGCCGTATTTCTTCATGGCATCGCCCGTTTCGTGCCGACGCGCGGGTGCGCGAAGTGCGCGCCTAAGCGCAGGCTACGCCGATTGCGTCCCCGGAGCCACGGGCCTTTGACCGGCATGTGGCGGCGGCACGTGTGACCCGGCGGGACCGCCCGTTAATCTGGACACCGCCGCACCCACTAGGACTGCGCTCGTCCGTGGCCCAACCGCGCAGCGAAGCGCGCGACCGCGTCTTCCGGAGTTGGCGCGGGGCCGAAGAGTTCTGCCTGGCGGCTCGTGTTGGCCACGTAGCGGCCGGTTTCGAACCACGCCGCCATGGCTCCCATGTCGCTCATGCGCGAGCCGGACTTTCCCGAAATCTTGCCTATCCTGAGGAGCAGTCCGGTGGGAAGGGAGAGCACCCTAATTTTCTTGTTCGCCAGCCGCGACGCCAGTTCAGCGCCTTCCCGCATGCTGATGGGGCGCGTCCAACCGATTTCGATGCGTTCGCCGTCGGCGATGTCGGCGTCGACGGCTTCGGCGAGGTAGGTTGCGAGGTCGCTGGTCAGAACGAGCGTCAGGGGGACGCTCTTTGAGCCGAGCCAGATGATGCGGCCCTTCTCGAACGGGTCACCGCCGAGCCGGGCAATCTGGTCGAAAAATGCTCCGGGGCGCAGCGCGACGAACGGGACGTTGAGTTCTTCGAGCTTGTCCTCGGCGAGCTTCTTGTGCCAGAAATGCGGCACACCGGGTGTCTGGTCACTCGTGAGGATGCTGGTGAGCACGAAGCGCGGCACCCCGGTTTTGCTGGCGGCGATGGCGAGATTGGCGTTGCCACGCGTGTCGATCTCGTGGGCGTTCTTGTTCTTCCCGGTGTACCCGGCCGCCGTCGTGATCACAGCGGCGGCGCCGGTCATCGCGGCGACGAGCGAATCGAGGTCGAGCATGTCGCCGCGGGCTATCTCGACGCCCTTGGCCTCGAGTTTGCCCGCGTCCGAACTCGGGCGGACAAGCGCCCGCACCTTCTTGCCCCGGTC
>NZ_CAKKMM010000318.1:0-4788 GCF_918698205.1 Microbacterium sp. Bi128
GAATCCCAGGGTCAGGCGCGCGGAATTCGCCGTAGGCGTAGCGCGGGCGCCCCGCCGCGGGCTTCCCCGTAGACTGGAAGGCATGCGATCCTCAGCTTCCCGGCACCTCCTTAAAGCAGCGCTCTGGGACATGGATGGCATCAATGTCGACACCGAGCCCTTCTGGATCGCAGCCGAACACGCACTCGTCGAAGCCCACGGCGGACAATGGTCCCACGAACAGGCCATGCAGCTCGTGGGACAGTCCCTGATGTTTTCTGCGGGAATCCTGCAGGAAGCCGGCGTGACCCTGGAACGGCGCGAGATCATCGACACCCTCACCGGCCACGTGATCAGCCAGGTCCGGAGCTCCATTCCCTGGCGGCCCGGGGCCCGCGAACTGCTCGACGAACTCTACAACGCCGGCGTCCGTTGCGCCCTGGTCACCATGTCCGAGGCCCCGCTGGCCCGGGAGATCGTTGCGAGCCTGCCCGAGCCCTACTTCGAGTTCCTCGTCACGGGAGACACTGTGACGCAGGGCAAGCCGCACCCGGAGGCTTACCTCACGGCCGTTGAGCTCCTGCAGCAGCAGGATCCCGAGCTCGGCCTGCACCACTGCGTGGCCCTGGAAGATTCCGTGCCGGGTGTCGCCGCCGCCGTGGCCTCCGGCGTCGTCACGGTCGCCATCCCGCACATCCTGCCCCTCCCGCACGATCCCCGCCGCGCCACCTGGAACACCCTGGAGGGCAGGACAGTCGCTGACCTGGAGGAGCTCGTGGCCCTGCGGCACGACTTCCCCGACGCCACCTTCGGCGCCGCCGCGGACCCAACCGGCCGCTTAGGCACGGTCTCGACCACGGTCTCGACCACACTCTCGACCGCGGGCCACGCCCGTGGCTGACACCGGCAGCCAGGGGCAACCCGGCAAGACTCCGGCGACCCGCCGGGAAGGGATCCCGCTGGGCCGGATCGCCGGCATTCCGGTATTTCTGGCGTATTCCTGGTTCATCATCGCGGCCTTCACGGTGATCGCCTACGGGCCGGTCCTGCAGAGCAACAATCCGCGCCTCGGCGTCACCGCTTTCTTCGTCGCCTTCGCCTACGCGCTGCTGCTCCTGATTTCCGTGCTGGCCCATGAACTCGCGCACGCGCTGACCGCGAAGCTGTTCCACTGGCCCACGGAGAAAATTGTCCTCAACCTCTGGGGCGGCCACACCCAGTTCCAGAGCTTCACGGCCTCACCCGGCCGCTCCGTCCTGGTGGCGATGGCCGGGCCGGCCGCGAACTTCGTCCTTGCCGGCGCAGGCTGGCTCCCGCTTGCGTACGGCAACCTGAACGGCGTGGCCGACATCCTGGCCAACATCTTCGTCTGGGCCAACCTGCTGATCGGCATCTTCAACGTCCTTCCCGGCCTTCCGCTGGACGGCGGCCGGCTGGTCGAATCCGCCGTGTGGAAAGCCACCGGCAGCCAGGAGAAGGGCACAATTGCGGCAGGCTGGGCGGGCCGGATCATCGTGATCGCCCTCGCCCTGTGGTTCATAGCCCTGCCGCTGGTCAGCGGCGCACGTCCGGATATTTCCTTCACCCTCATCACCGCCCTGGTGGGCAGCTTCCTGTGGATGGGGGCGTCGGCCGCGATCCAGCAGGCCCGCCTGCGGGGCCGGCTGCACCTCGTCGACGCCGCGGCCCTCGCCGAACCCGCCCTCGGCCTTCCGGAAACCGCGACGGTCGCGGACCTCCTGGACCGGGCGCCGGCAGGAAAGCCCGCCGTGGTGCTGTGCGACCGGGACGGCCGTCCCGTGGCCATCGTCGACGCCGGCGCCGCAGCCAGTGTGCCTGCCGGACTGGCCGCAGCGACCGCCCTGACCGCGGTCTCCTACCCCCTTGGCGCGGGCGCCTATGTCCCCGAATGGTCCAAGGGCCAGGAGCTCGTCCAGTACCTGGCCCAGCTCGAGGGCCAGGAGTACGCGGTGGTGAACCGCGAGGGCGCCGTCACCGGGCTGCTGCGCCAGTCCGCCGTCGTCCGGGCCATAACGGGCAAGTACCGGAACGAACGCCAGAACCAGGGGCAGAACCGGTAGAGTTACTGGGCGGTCGTGAATTTCCGGCCCCCACGCGCAAGGACCGGTGCCCGCCGGCATGTCCGCGGCCACACAGCTTTACAGGAGCGAGGAACATCTTCATGAGCAGCGACACCGCCGCAGGCACTAACACTGCCAACACCACCGCCGCCGCCGGCACCGACACTCCCGCCGCCGAGGGCAGCACTGCCGCCAGCGCTAATGGTGCCACCGGCGCGGCGCGCCGCCGCGGACCCTTCCGCGAAGGCGAACGCGTCCAGCTCACGGACGAGCGCGGCCGCATGAACACGATCACCCTCGAAGTCGGCGGGGCCTTCCACACCCACCGGGGCTTCCTGAACCATGACGAGATCATCGGCAAGCCCGACGGCTCAGTGGTGGTCAACAACGTCGGACAGCAGTACCAGACCCTGCGTCCGCTGCTCTCGGACTTCGTGCTCTCGATGCCCCGCGGCGCGGCCGTCGTCTACCCCAAGGACGCCGGCCAGATCGTGACCATGGCGGACATCTTCCCGGGCGCACGCGTCGTCGAAGCCGGTGTCGGCTCGGGCGCCCTGTCCATCTCCCTGCTGCGCGCGGTGGGGGACAACGGCTACCTGCATTCCTTCGAACGCCGACAGGAGTTCGCGGACATCGCCCGCGGCAACGTCGAGACCATCTTCGGCGGACCGCACCCGGCCTGGAAGATCTCCCTTGGCGACTTCCAGGAGGAAGTGGTGCGCACCGAGGAACCCGGCTCCGTGGACCGCGTGGTCCTGGACATGCTCGCGCCGTGGGAATGCCTCGACGCCGTCGCCACCGTCCTGGCCCCCGGCGGCGTGTGGATCAATTATGTCGCGACTGTGACGCAGCTTTCGCGGACAGCCGAAGCCATCCGCGCGGACGGACGCTTCACCGAACCCGACGCGTGGGAATCCATGGTCCGCGGCTGGCATCTCGAAGGCCTGGCCGTCCGCCCGGACCACCGCATGGTCGCCCACACGGGTTTCCTGCTGGTAACCCGCCGCCTCGCCGACGGCGTCACGGGCATTTCGGTAAAGCGCCGCCCCTCCAAGACCGACTTTAACGAAGAAGACGTCAACGCCTGGACCCCGGGCGCTGTGGGCGAGCGTGCGGTCTCGGACAAAAAGCTGCGCCGCGCCGCCCGCGACGCAATCGCCGGAACGAACGTCGTCGACGCCCCGGAGATAACGAACTAGGCAGCATATTTCGGATGTCTCCAGCGGCACCCGCCTTCTTAGGGCTATGGTCTTAACAGAAGAGCAGGAAGGGGCTGATGCACGATGGAGACTCCGAATACTGACCCGGGCCGCACACCGGCCGAGGACGCAGCAGATGCTGCCGCCCGCACGGATGCGGCGCGCGCCGCAGCCGGCGAGGGTGACCGGTATGCCGCCAATGAACTGTCCGTCGCCGAGCGCCAGGTCAACATCCTCCGGGACAAGCTCCGCCACATTGACCGCCAGCTCGCCGCCGCGACGCAGAACAACTCCAAACTGGTCAGCATGCTGGAAACGGCCAAGGCCGAGATCCTGCGGCTGAAAAACGCCCTCGACCAGGAGGGACAGCCGCCGTACAGCTTCGGCACCATCCTCCAGCTCAACCCCAAACGGCAGCCGACGGCCGGGAACAGCGGCCAGGCGGCCACGGAGGAATCCGTGGATATCTTCAACGCCGGCCGCAAGATGCGGGTTGGGATCAGCCCGCTGGTCAACATCAGCCAGCTCGCCGTCGGGCAGGAAGTCCTGCTCAACGAGGCCCTGATGGTGGTCGCCGGACTCGGCTACGAGCGGGCCGGGGACCTCGTCACGCTCAAGGAAATGCTGGGGCCTGACCGTGCGCTGGTGGTGGGCCGGGCCGACGAGGAGCGGGTCATCCGGCTCTCCGGTGCCCTGCTCGCCCAGCGGCTCCGGGTCGGCGACGCGCTCTCGATTGATTCCCGGACCGGGTACGCGCTGGAAAAGATCCCGCGCTCCGAAGTGGAGAACCTCGTGCTCGAGGAAGTCCCGGACATCACCTACCAGGACATCGGCGGACTGGGCCCGCAGATCGAACAGATCCGCGACGCCGTCGAACTGCCCTTCCTGCACCCGGACCTGTACCGGGAGCACGGGCTGAAGGCGCCCAAGGGCATCCTGCTGTACGGCCCGCCCGGCTGCGGCAAGACCCTGATCGCCAAGGCCGTGGCCAACTCGCTGGCCGCCCGGGCCGCCGAGCGCGCCGGCAAGACGGACATGAAGAGCTACTTCCTGAACATCAAGGGACCCGAGCTACTCGATAAGTACGTCGGCGAGACCGAACGCCACATCCGCCTGATCTTCGCGCGCGCCCGGGAAAAGGCGTCCGAGGGCAGCCCGGTGGTGGTGTTCTTCGACGAAATGGACTCGCTGTTCCGCACCCGTGGCACCGGCATTTCCTCCGACGTCGAAACCACCATCGTCCCGCAGCTCCTCAGCGAGATCGACGGCGTCGAACGGCTGGACAACGTGATCGTGATCGGCGCCTCGAACCGGGAAGACATGATCGATCCGGCGATCCTGCGCCCGGGCCGCCTGGACGTGAAGGTGAAGATCCAGCGCCCCGACGCCGAGGCCGCGGCCGACATCTTCAACAAGTACATCACCACGGACCTGCCCTTCCACGAGTCCGACCTCGGCGAGCACAACGGCGACGTGCAGGCGACCGTGGACGCCATGGTCCAACGCACCGTCGAGGCGATGTACTCCAC
>NZ_CAKKMM010000319.1:0-4766 GCF_918698205.1 Microbacterium sp. Bi128
CGCCGACGCCGACCGCGGAGCCGACGCCGACCGCGGAGCCGACGCCGACCGCGACGCCGACCCCGACCGCGGAGCCGACGCCGACCGCGACGCCGACCCCGACCGCGGAGCCGACGACCGAGCCGACGCCGACGGCCGGGCCGACCTCCGAGCCGACGACGAGCCCCGCGCCCACCCCTGCGCCCGGTGGCGACCCGAAGATCATGGTCGGCGACAACACGGTCGCCCCCGGAGGAGCCCTGTCCGTCTCGGGTACCGGCTTCGTCGCCGGCGAGCGGGTCGCCGTCGAGCTCCACTCGACGCCGGTGACCCTGTCGCTGATGACCGCCGATGCCACGGGCGCGCTCAATGCGACCGTCACGATCCCGGCCGGCACGGAGCCCGGTGAGCACTCGATCGTGCTGACGGGCCTCGACTCGAAGCGCACCGCGTCGATCGGGATCGTCGTGACCCAGCCGGCCGTCGGTGCCGCATCGCTTCCCGCGACGGGCGCCGCACTTCCGGTCACCCTGATGGTTCTCGGCGGCGTCCTCGCCGCGGGCGGTGCCGTCCTCATCCTCCGCTCCGTCCTTCGCAACCGAAAGGCCTCCTGATCATGGCCCGCATCCGTACAGCCGGTCGCGTCCTTGCAGCCGGTGTCGCCTTGGGTGTGATCGCGACCGGCGGCGTCATCGCCACCGCGGCGCCCGCGTCCGCGGCATCCGTCCCCGCCGCCGAGCGCTACGCGCCGTCGATCGTCCCCGATCGCATCACGCTGCTGCCCGCGGCCGATCCCACGACGCAGCAGGTCGTGAAGTGGCGCTCGTCCACCGGCGTCGCGCAGGGAGTCGTGGAGTACCGCAGCCTCACCCCCGCGCCGTACCCGGCGAACGTGCTCTCGGTCGACGCGCAGAGCCGCGTCGAGCAGGCCGCCGATCTCGGGTACACGAACGTCGTCCACACGGCCACCCTGAGCGGTCTGCAGCCCGGCGTGTCGTACATGTATCGCGTCGGTGACGGCACGAACTTCAGCGAATGGCAGGACTTCGACACCGCGGCCGCCTCCGAGGACGACCGGTTCTCGTTCGTCTACCTCGGAGACGTGCAGAACGGGATCCTCGGTGACGCCTCGCGCGTGGTGCGTAATGCGTTCCGTGACCGCCCGAACGCCGACCTCGTCGTGCAGGTCGGCGATCTCGTGAACGACGCGCACTCCGACCAGCAGTGGGGCGAGCTCTACGAGGCCTTCTCCTACGGTCTGGGCACGCAGCAGCTGTTGACCACCCCGGGTAACCACGAGTACGACGGGGTGCTCTCGTCGCAGTTCTCGAGCATGTACACCTACGCAGACAACGGCCCGCAGGGTGAGGGCGGGGTCTACGACAAGCTCGCCGGCACGGTGTACTACGCCGACCACGAGGGCGTTCGCTTCATCTCGCTCAACAGCAACGTCTCCGACGCTGAAGGTCTGCGCGTCCAGGGCGAGTGGCTCGACAAGGTGCTGACGGAGAACACCCAGCGGTGGGCCGTGGTGTACTTCCACCACCCCGTCTACTCGCTCGAGGAAGGTCGGAACAACCTCGGCATCCGTCAGGAGTGGGGGCCGATCATCGAGAAGCACAACGTCGACCTCGTGCTCAACGGACACGACCACGCGTACGGTCGCGGCAACCTCGTCGCCAACGAGAAGAACCTGCCGGCCGGCGCAGACCCCAGCCGGAGTTCGACGGGCCCGGTGTACGTCTCGTCCAGCGTCGGGTCGAAGTTCTACGATGCGGGCCCGCGCCACTGGAACGAGAACGCCGCGCACCTGCGTCGCCTCGAGACCGGCCTGCAGACGTACCAGATGATCGACATCAACGGCGGCACGCTCCGTTTCGAGTCGCGTACGGCCGACGGCAAGTTCTTCGACGGGTTCACCATCACCAAGGACGGCGACACCAAGCTCGTCGTCGACGGCGTCGAGCCGCAGGTCATCGATCCGGGGACTCCCGTGCCGTGCCTCGGTTGCGAGCCGAACCCCGATCCGGGGCCGACCGATCCGACCGATCCCGAGGTCCCCGCGGGCGACTTCGAGTACGAGCAGACGGCCCTTCTGGACGCCGTCATGCCGAACAGTGTCGGTGGGGATCACACGGCGGCGTTGCCGGCGGGTGTGGCCTACCACCAGGGTCGTGACGTGCTGTATCTGGGTGACCAGAACGGTCGGAAGATCTTCGAGATCGACCCGGACACCGACACGGTGCGCCGCGAGATGACTCTGCCGGAGAACATCCGTGATCTGGGGATCGACGAGGAGCGTCAGCTTCTCTACGTGGGTCAGCAGAACCGCAACTGGGTGGTCGTCTCGATCGCCGATGACACGTTCGGGCAGGTCGTGCGCGGGCCGTACCCGATCATCGAGTCGCAGCGTTCGATCGACGTGGACCCGGTGAACGACTACGTGTACGTTGCCGTTCCCGCTCGCGGCGTCGAGGTCTTCAAGGCCTCGACCGGCGTCTCGCTCGGAGTGATCCGAGGCACGGCGGATGCGTACTACGTCGCAGCGGACCCGGCCACCGGCATGCTCGCCTCGACGAAGTTCCAGGGAGTCGCGGGTACCCCCGACATCCAGGTCTTCGACGCGAAGAAGGGCTTCGCCCAGGTCTGGGAACGTGAAGTGCGCCCCGGCGCGCGTCAGGTCGACATCGACAGCGAGCGCGGTCTGCTCTACGTCGGCTACACCGGTACCGCTGCCGACCGTGGCGGATTCTCCGTGCACTCCCTCGCGGGGGGCGACCTCCTCGTCGACAAGGTGGGACCGCAGTTCGGTAAGGATGGCTACGGCATCGCGATCGACGAGGAAGACCAGCGCGTCTTCGTCGCCAACCGCGACTTCCGCCTCAACCCGCCCGGAGAGGAGCTGGAGCCCAAAGCGGTCACCGTCAGCGCTCGCGTGACGACGGACCCGACGGATCCCACGGATCCGACGGACCCGGACCCGACGGACCCGACCGACCCGACGGAGCCCGAGGTTCCCGGTACTCCGTACGAGCCGAAGGCTCTGACGGTCTTCCCGACCGAGGGCGCGCCGGATGCCGCAGAGATCCGTCCCGTCGGCTCGGCGGTCGACCCCGCCACCGGCTTCGTCTACGTGGCCGACGAGATGCGTCCCGCACGGGTGCACGTCGTCGACCCGAAGACGGACACGATCGTCCGCACCCTCACGGCACCGACGACGGACCCGGCGGGTGACGGGCTGCGCGACATCGCGTTCGACCCGGCCACGGGTCATCTGACGGTCGCGTTCGGTGGGAACTGGGTGGTCATGGACGCCAAGACCGGCGACAAGATCGCGGGGCCCTTCGCCTTCAGCGGCGGGGTTCGAGGGATGGACGTCGACTTCGCCGGCGGACGCGTCTTCGGTGGTCTCCGTGGCACCGGCTTCGACGTGCGCAACGCGGTGACGGGCGAGCTCATCACCGCGGTCGAGGGTCCCGCTGACGGTGGACCGTGGCGCACCCACGGTGTCGCTTACGACGAGAAGAACAACCTCATCTACGTCAGCAACAGCGACACCTCGGGGTCGACCCAGGGCATCCGCGTCTACAACGGCACGGACTACACGCTGGTCGACACGCTCGCCATCGACGGCGCGGACTTCCGCTCGATCGATGTCGACTCCGCCACCGGCGCCGTCGTGGTCGGGCACCAGTCGACCACGTTCGAGAACTCGGGCGTCTCGGTCTACCGGGCGGCCGACCTCGGGCTCGTCGAAAGGCTGTCGGCCCACACCTACGGCAACAAGGTCTACGGGGTCTCGATCGACCCGAAGAGCCACGCGCTGTACGTGTCGGCACGCGACCGGTTCCCGACCGGGTTCATCCGTGTGACGCTCCCGGCCGAGCTTCCCGCCGCGCCGGCCGAGCCCTGGGTCTCTCGTGCCCTGGGCGCCATCCCGACCGAGGGGGCGGCCGATGCGGCCGAGATCCGTCCGGTCGGGTCGGCGGTCGACCCGGCGACCGGGTACGTGTTCGTCGCTGACGAGATGCGTCCGGCACGCGTGCACGTGATCGATCCCGCGACCGACACGGTCGTTCGCACCCTGACCGCGCCGACCACCGACCCGGTGCAGGACGGTCTGCGGGACATCGCGTTCGATGCGAAGAACGGGCTGCTGTACGTTGCATTCGGCTCGAACTGGGTGGTCATGGATGCCGAGTCCGGCGCCAAGGTGCGCGGTCCGTTCGCGTTCAGCGGCGGCGTGCGCGGCATGGACGTCGACTTCGGTCGCGGGCTCGTCTACGGTGCCACCCGCGGCGGCGGCTTCGACGTCGCGGACGCCGTGACGGGCGAGCTGAAGCAGACCGTCGCCGGACCGTCCGACGGCGGCGCGTGGCGCACGCACGGTGTCGCTTATGACGCGGTCGCCGACCTGCTGTACGTCAGCAACAGCGATGCCGACGGCTCGACCGAGGGCATCCGGGTGTACAAGGGGTCCGACTACTCGCTGGTGCAGCGCCAGCAGGTCGCGGGCGCCGACTTCCGCTCGATCGCGGTGGACGGCAAGAGCGGAACGGTGGTCGTGGGCAACCAGAGCACGACCTTCGATCAGTCCGGGGCGACGGTGTTCTCCGCCGGTGACCTGAGCCTCGTCAAGCGGCTCTCGGCGCACGAGTTCGGCAACAAGGTCTACGGGGTCTCCATCGACACCGAACGCCACCTGCTGTACGTCTCCGCGCGCGACCGGTTCCCCGCGGGCATGATCCAGGTGACGCTGCCGCAGGGCTGAGTCGCCGCATCCGTCG
>NZ_CAKKMM010000320.1:0-4759 GCF_918698205.1 Microbacterium sp. Bi128
GGCCCGCTGGCGCTACCGTCTAACTAGAAAGGATTTTCCGTGGAGAATTTTGGCATCGGCTCGTGGCTGCAACGGCGCCGCCCGAAGTCGGGCACCAAGACCGCAATCATCGCCGGGGAACGCAGTCTCAGCTACAGCGAGCTCGCGGGACGCTCCACCCGGCTCGCCAACGCCCTCCGGGACCGCGGCGTAATCAAAGGCGACAGAGTGGCCTACCTGGGCGAAAACGATCCCTCCTTCCTGGAGACCCTCTTCGCCGCCGGCCTGGCAGGTGCCGTCTTCGTCCCGCTGAACACCCGGCTCGCGCCGCCCGAGATCCAGTTCCAGCTCCGGGACAGCGGCGCTGTCGTGCTGGTCCACTCGGCGTCGCTCGCGGTGCTCGCCGAACGCGGCTCGGCGGAGACGGCCGTGGGTTCGCGGATCGTCGTCGACGAGTCGACAGCGCCAGCCGAAACAGTGCCCGATCCAACGCTGCCCGACGGCGGGGCCGACGGCGGCGCTGGCCGGGGAACCGCCGTGGAGGCGTATGAGGCCGTCATTGCGTCCGGTGCGGCGCTGGCGCCGGACGAGCCCGTGGGCCTGGACGACGCCGCCATGATCCTCTACACCTCCGGAACCACCGGAAACCCCAAAGGCGCGCTCCTGACCCACGGCAACATCACGTGGAACTGCATCAACGTGCTGGTCGATTTCGACTTTGCCTCCACCGACGTGGCTCTCATGATCTCCCCGATGTTCCACGTCGCCTCCCTGGACATGGGCGTCCTGCCCACGCTCCTCAAAGGCGGCACCGTGATATTGGAGGCCAAGTTCGATCCCCGCCGGACACTCGAGCTGATCCAGCAGCACCGCGCAACCACCATCAGCGGGGTGCCGACCACCTACCAGATGCTCTGCGAGCACCCGGACTGGGACGCCACGGACCTCAGCTCGCTGAACAAACTGACATGCGGCGGGTCCGCGGTGCCGATGCGGGTCCTGGAAGCCTACGAGCGGAGGGGGCTGCGCTTCTCCAACGGCTACGGCATGACCGAGACGGCCCCGGGCGCCACCACGCTGCCGGCGGCGAGGTCCCGGGACAAGGCCGGGTCCTCCGGACTGCCGCATTTCTTCACCGATGTCCGGGTGGCCGATCCCCTCGACCCGGCGTCCGGGCCCGCTGCGCCCGGAATGGTGGGGGAGATCCAGATCAAGGGTCCCAACGTCATCCACCAGTACTGGAACCGGCCCGAGGCCTCGTCGGACTCCTACACAGGGGACGGCTGGTTCAAGTCCGGCGACATGGGCTACAAGGACCCGGACGGTTTCGTGTTCATCTCCGACCGGCTCAAGGACATGATCATCTCCGGCGGGGAGAACATCTATCCCGCCGAGGTGGAGCAGGCGATCGCCGAGCTCGACGCCGTCGGAAGCGTCGCGGTGATCGGGGTGCCGGACGAGAAATGGGGCGAGGTGCCGCGGGCCGTGGTGCTGTTGCGGGAGGGCGCCCGGCTCACGGAAGAACAGCTGCGCTCCCACCTGGAGGGCCGGCTGGCGAGGTACAAGATCCCCAAATCAGTCGTCTTCGTGGACGAGATGCCCCGGACCGCGAGCGGCAAGATCCGGAAAGCGGACCTCCGGAAGCTGGCGCCCGGCCACGTCTGACAGGGGAGCGGTCCCGGACGGTGAGCCGGCCGCCGGTGCCGGGACGCCGGCGGCCGCGGTGCCTAGTGGATTGCGGCCAGCAGGACGCCGACGCCGACGAAGAGCCCGCCGAACGTCCGGTTCAGGACCTTTTGTCCGCGGGCGTCGCGGGTGAAGCGCTGGAAGGACCGGGCCGCAGCCGCGAAGAAGAACCACATGACCGCCACGTCGATCACGATCACGGTAGCGGCCAGGACCACGTACTGCGGCAGCAGCGGCTGCTCCGGCCGGATGAACTGCGGCATGAAGGCTAGGAAGAAGACCACGGCTTTGGGGTTGAGCAGATTGACCCAGAGGCCACGGCGGAACATGGACAGGCCCGGCTCGTTGCGCAGGGCCGCGGCCTTCTCCTGGTCCAGGTCCGGCTTGTGCAGGAACTGCCGGATGCCCAGGTAGACCAGGTAGGCGGCGCCGGCGTAGCGGATCACGTTGAAGGCAACCGGTGAGCTCGCCACGAGCACCCCGACGCCGAGGGCCACGATCAGGATGTGCACAACGAGGGCGGCCTGCTGGCCCAGGATGCCCCAAAGGGACCGGCGGAATCCCGAGTTCAGGGAGTTGCTCATGGTGTTGATGGCGCCCGCGCCGGGAGTGAAGCTGATCAGGACGCCGGCGCCGGCCAGGGCCAGCCAAAGGGAGGGTTGCACCAGGTAAGTTTACGGTCCCGGCCGTGGCGGGTCCGATTGATGACGGGAGTCAGTCGCGGCGGAGGCCGTAGCTGAGAATCATGTTGCCTTTGCTGGTCTGCTGGGACGACTGCAGCTCCAGCCGGGTGAGGGCATCGCCGTCGTTGAACAGCCGCCGCCCGCTGCCCGCGATCACCGGATGGACGATCAGCATCAAGGTGTCGAGCAGCCCGGCGAACAGCAACTGGTGGACCAGCGAAATGCTGCTGAAGATCCCGATTTCGCCGCCGTCACTGTTCTTCAGAGCCGCGACGAAGTCTTCCAGCGGGCCCTCGACCAGGCGTGAATTTTGCCATTCCAGCTCGCCGGTCAGGGTGCGGGACGCGACAAATTTCGGCAGCGGATTGATGAATCCGGCAAAGTCCGCGTCGCTTTCGGCGTTGGGCCAGTATTCTGCCCACTGCTGGTAGCCCACGCGGCCGAGGAGCGCGGTGTCGATCCGGCCCATCATCTCGCCCATCCCGGCACCGAGCTCTTCGTCGAAGCTGTCGAATTGCCACTTGAACGGGTCTTCAACCACGCCGTCCACAGAGCAGAAAAGGCCGGCCGTCAATTTGCGCATGGGTTTCTCCTTGCCGTGGGTCTCCAGTGCAGATATCTAATGCACCCTATCCGCAGACCCGGAAGCAGGGAATGGCTGCCGGCAACTCGACGGCGAACGCCCCGGAGGCCGGCCGTGCCGCCAGGATCGCAGGCCTTGGGCGTGCAAGGGGCACGCCCAAGACCCGCTAAGGGTTAGCCGTTGGACGTGTAGCCATCCGCGGCTGCGCCGCCCGGGCCGCCATGGCCGCCGCCTGGGCCGCCCTGGCCTTCCTGGGTTGCGGTCACCGTGAAGTTCGCATCCAGCAGGACAGTGGCGCGCGTGCCGTCCGCCTTCGTGATGTGGGCTTCGTAGGTGGCGCCGTCGGCGTCGGTCTCCATCCGCTCGATCGCCGCATCCGGCTGGGCGGCCTTCACCGCCGCCTCGACCTTCGTGGCGGTGTCGCCGGTAAGGACCTCCTCCGTCTTCCCGTTGGCCTGGTGCGGGCCGCGCTGGCCCCCGGTGCCGTAGCCGTCGGTGGCCTGGGCCGAGGACGAGCTGCCCGTGGAATCGGCAGCCATCGCGGGGATGGCCGACGCGCCGATGGCGCCGCCGCCGATCACCGCAGCGAGCATGATGCCCGCGGTGGTCTTGTTGATCTTTGCCATGGTGAAACTCCTTTGCTGGGGCCCGGAATTCCGGACCGGCCGAGGATTCGGCCTGTACCCAGCCTCAGGCGCGGAGTTATGGCTGCACTTTCGGCGGCCTGTGCCGGTGCTGTGACCGCTGGCCGCCGCTCACGCCCGGGCGATGACCTCGCCGTTGGGAATCAGGAACCAGCCGTCGTCGGTGGAGCCCCACTGGTGCCAGCCCGCCGAAATCCGGGCCAGGTCCGCCTCGCTGGCCAGGCCGTACTCGAGCGCTTGGTCGGCAAAGGACGAATGCAGCACCCGCTCGCCCCACACCCGGGCCTGCCAGCGCCGCTCATGCCCAGTGGCGTAGAGCCAGTTGCTGCTGGACGGCGCCACATCCGTGAAGCCGGCGGCCTGCGCCCAGGACACGAGCCGGCGGCCGGCGTCGGGCTCGGCGCCATTGCGGCGGGCGATCCGCTGGTAGAGCTCCATCCAGTCGTCGAGTTCGGGGATGGCCGGGTACCAGCTCATGCCGTGGAAGTCGGCGTCGCGCACCGCCACTATCCCGCCTGCCTTGGCCGCCCGCCGCATCTCCCGCAGCGCCGCGACGGGGTCCGTGAGGTGCTGGAGGACCTGATGGGCGTGGACGACGTCGAAGGATTCGTCCGGGAAATCGAGGTCATAGATGTTGCCGGCGGCAAAGCCGACATTGTCCACGCCGCGCTCGACGGCGAGGGCCGCGGCCTGGGCGATGATGTCGGGGGAGCGGTCCAAGCCTGTGACCCTGCCCGGCGCCACCAGCTCCGCGAAGTCGCAGGTGATGCTGCCAGGCCCACAGCCGACGTCGAGGACGGAGGTCCCGGGCATCAGATGCGGGAGCACGAACGCTGCCGAATTCTCCGCCGTACGGGAGGCATGGGCACGGACCACCGACTCGTGGTGGCCGTGCGTGTACACATCGTCAGGCTGCTGCGCACTCATAATGGAACGCTACCCTCCCTCGCCCGGAAAAGGGTGGACCCCCAACTGCGGGTCAGCAGGCGCGCGCCGGCAGGCAGTTTTTTGCGGGTGGCCGTCAGTTTTGCCGCTTCCGGCGCCGGCGATTCTACGGATGAATGGAGGAGTGAAGATCAGCAACAGCAACAGCAACAGCGGTAGCGGCAGCGGCGCCGGGAACGGACTGGGCCTGTTCCGGGCCACCGGAAGCTATGTCGGCGCGAACCTGGGCTCGGGTGTCC
>NZ_CAKKMM010000321.1:0-4730 GCF_918698205.1 Microbacterium sp. Bi128
CCATCATTCCGCATGAGGGCCCAAAAGCGGCGCCACGGTGGACGTGGCGCCGCTTCTGGGTCCTGCCTTCAGGGGGTCTGGGCGCCTCAGGCTCCGATGATGTTGTATTCGGGGCCGAACGGGAACTTCGTGATGTTCTCGGCTCCGTCTTCGCCGACCACCAGGATGTCGTGCTCACGGTAGCCGCCTGCGCCGGGCTGGCCGTCCAGGACGGTGATCATGGGTTCCATGGAGACCACCATGCCGGGCTCGAGCACCGTGTCGATGTCCTCGCGGAGTTCCAGTCCGGCTTCGCGGCCGTAGTAGTGGCTCAGGACGCCGAAGGAGTGTCCGTAGCCGAACGTCCGGTTGGCGAGAAGCCCGTGGCCCACGTAGATCTCGTTCAGCTCGGCGGCGATGTCCTTGCAGACAGCCCCCGGCTTGATGAGCTCGAGGCCGCGCTTGTGGACCTCGACGTTGATGTTCCACAGTTCGAGGGAGCGGGCGTCGGGTTCGCCGTAGAACAGGGTGCGCTCCAGTGCCGTGTAGTAGCCGGAGGTCATGGGGAAGCAGTTCAGGGACAGGATGTCGTGTTCCTGGATCTTGCGCGTGGTGGCCCAGTTGTGGGCGCCGTCGGTGTTGATGCCGGACTGGAACCAGACCCAGGTGTCACGGATTTCCGAGTCCGGGAACGTCCGCGCGATTTCGTGGACCATGGCTTCGGTGCCGATCAGGGCGACCTCATATTCGGTGATGCCGGCGGTGATGGCGTTGCGGATGGCTTCGCCGCCCAGGTCGCCAATGCGGGCCCCGTGCTTGATCACCTCGATCTCTTCGGCCGACTTGATCATCCGCTGGCGCATCGCCGCCTGGGCAACATCCACCAGGGTGGCCCCTGCAAAGGCCGCCTGGATCTTGTTGCGGTTGTCCAGCGGGAGCGAATCGTCTTCGACGCCGAGCCGGCGGGGGTTGATGCCGCGGGTGCGCAGCGCCTCCTGGATGGCGAAGATGTAGTTGTCCCGGCGCCAGTCCGTGTACACCACGTTGTCGCCATAGCTGCGCCGCCACGGCATGCCGGCGTCGATGTTGGCCGTGACGGTCACGGTGTCGTCCTTGGTGACCACCATGGCGTAGGACCGGCCGAAGTAGGTAAAGAGGAAGTCCGAGTAGTACTTGATGGAGTGGTAGCTGGTCAGGACGACGGCGTCCAGGTCCTTTTCGGCCATGATGCGGCGCAGTCCGCCGAGCCGGCGCTCAAATTCGGCGTTGGAAAAGGTCAGCTTTTCCTTCTGCCCGTTGTGCAGGACTTTCAGTCGCTCCAGTTCGGCGATGGACGAAGCGTTGTTGGACGTTGCGATGGTCATGGTGGTGGTGCCTTTCTGCGGTTTGATTTCTTAGGAGGGAAGATGTGGGCGTCGGCCGGGACTACTCGTGGCGCAGCGGTTCCTTGCTGGTTTCACGAGAGAGGACGACGGCGATCAAGGAGATGACCGCGGCGCCGGCGAGGTACCAGGCAGGAGCCAGGGCATTGGCCGTCGCGGCGATCAGGAGGGTCGCCACGAACGGCGCCGTGCCGCCGAAGAGCGCGTTGGAGAGATTGAAGCTGACGGCGAAGCCGCTGTAGCGGACGCGGGTGGGGAACATCTCCGCCAGGAAGCTCGGGAGCGTACCGTCGTTGAGCGTCAGCATGCCGCCCAGCAGGATCTGGACCAGGACGATCACCAGGAAGTTCCCGGTGCCCAGCAGTGCGAAGGCCGGCACGGTCAGCAGGATGAAGCTCAAGGATGCGGCGATCAGCACCTTTTTGCGGCCGTAGCGGTCCGAGAGCATACCGGTCAGGAAGATGAACCCGATGTACGTCACCAGGGCGATGGTGGTGGCCAGGAAGGATTCGGCCGCGCCGAGACCGAGCTCCGAGGACAGATATGTGGGCATGTAGCTCAGGATCACGTAGAACCCGACGGCGTTGAGCAGCACGGCTCCGACGGCCTTCAGCAGCAACCGCCAGTGCTTCCGGAAGAGGCTGGATACCGGGGCCTTGATGGCCTGGTCCTCCTCTGCCAGTTCGCGGAACACCGGCGTGTCTTCGAGCTTGGTGCGGATGTAGCGTCCGATCAGGCCCATCGGTGCTGCGAGCAGGAACGGCAGGCGCCATCCCCAACTCTGCATCGCCTCGGCGCTGAGCAGGACGGTCAGCAGGCCCGCGAGCAGGGAGCCGAGCAGCAGGCCCGCGGCCGTGCTGGCCGGAACCACCGCCGCGTACAGGCCGCGTTTGTTGGCCGGGGCGTACTCGACCAGGAAGGCGGACGCGCCGGCGTATTCGCCGGAGGCGGAGAAGCCCTGGACGACGCGCACCACCAGGAGCAGGATCGGGGCCCAGATGCCGATGGAGTTGTACCCCGGGATCAGTGCGATGCAGAAGGTCGCTCCGGACATGATCAGGATAGACAGGGAAAGGGCAGTCCGGCGCCCCACCCGGTCACCGATGTGGCCCCAGACGAAGCCGCCAAGCGGCCGCACCAGGAACGAGATGGCGAAGAGGGCGAAAGTCAGTAGAAGCGCCGTCTGGGGATTGGACTCGGGGAAGAAGACCGCGGCGATTGTTGCGGCCAGGTAGCCGTAGACGGCGTAGTCGAACCATTCGACGAAGTTTCCGATGAAGCTGGCGGCGACGACCCGCCGTCGGGTTTCCTTACTGACTGCGGGATCGTGGCCGCCAGGGGCCGCATGGCCGCTCAACGTGGTCTGTCCCGAGGACGTACTGCCATGCCCGCTATTCGACTCCGGGCTGGTCTGCCCCGCAAGTGTCGACGGGGAGAAATTTTCGTTACTCATGTGTCCACCAAAGAGTTTTGGGAGTTGCAATCAGCGCAACGCTGTTGCACCAGAGTAGGCGTGACGCATGACACAGTCAATGCTTTTTGTGATTTCTCTTACGCGGATCAATTCGGATGAGGCACCAAGACAGCGCCGCGGGCACCCAGCCGGACCGCACAACAATAGTTGCAATGAACGAACCGGTGTTGCATAAATTGAGCGATGTGTCCGTCAACTTGGGGAAAGCTTGAGCCGGACGGCGCCGCGGTTCCGCTCAGTCCGGCGCGGTGGCACACTAAGTGGACTATCGAGTGACTGGGGGGATCCACGTCAGGAGATCGTCATGGGCATTCTGGTACGTACGCGCACTTCAGGTCGCCGGTCGGCGGTCGAGCCATGATGGCCGGGTGGGCCTATCTCATGGCCGGAATCATGACCGTCGACTCGCTCCTGCTGGGGCTACTTCTGATGAACGTGAAGTGGCCGAAGCGCTGGAAGAAAAACGGCTGAAGTTCCGGAACTCTAATCCACTGCGGCGGTGACTCGGGCGCCCGTCGTGGTCGAAGTCGCCGGTCACGTGCGGGCTCGCCGGAAGCTTAAGGCGAGCCCGCACGCTTCCCGCGACCTCGGCGGGAGGGTCGCCGCGGCTAGAGGACCTTGCGGATGGTCTCCTCGAAGCTGGTGACGTGGTGCAGGGCGAGTTCGCCGGCCCTGTCCGCGTCGCCCTCGGCCACCGCCTTGAGCAGCTCCACATGCTCGCTGATGTGGCCGCTGACCGAGGGGACCTTGTCCAGGACCAGGCACCAGATGCGCGTGGCCAGATTGTCGTAGCGGATCAGCGTATCCTCCAGGTGCGGGTTGGCCGCGGCCCGGTAGATCAGGCGGTGCACTGTCAGGTCGTAGCGCATCAGCTCCCGGGACTCTGCAGGGCTCGGGGCCAGTTCTGCAATGGTCTTGGCGACATCCAGCAGTTCGCGGCGCATGGCGGCGTTGGCCCGCGTTGCCGCCCGCCGCGCCGCCAGGGGTTCCAGCAGTTCCCGGATTTCCGAGACGTCGGCCAGTTCCGTGAAGTCCACGGTGGTGGCAAAGGTCCCCCTTCGCGGGTATGAAACCACCAGGTGGTCCACTTCCAGCCGCTTGATCGCCTCGCGCACGGGAGTACGGCCGAACCCGAGCTCGGCGGCGAGCTGCCCGTCATTGATGGGTTCGCCCGGCCGGATTTCGAGCATGATCAGCTTGTCGCGCAACTGCCTGTACGCGGCCTCCGCCTGGGAGATGGCTTCGTCCTCTGCGGGCGGCAGGACGGTGAGTGCATTCACAGCTCGGCTCCGTTTCTGGATTTCAACCGGAAGCCTGGTTCCACTTGGCTTCCGGCTATTGACTCTGGTGTGATCTCAATCATACCATTGTTCTCACACTGATATATCAGTCATAGCAATAGTGGTATTTCAAAGGAGCAACCGTGGTTGAGCAGTTGAACGAGCGACTTTCCGTAGTCGATCCCGAGGTCGAAGAGGCCGTGGCGCGCGAACTGAAGCGCCAGCAGTCCACCCTGGAAATGATTGCGTCCGAGAACTTCGCCCCCGCCGGGGTCATGGAGGCACAGGGTTCGGTGCTGACCAACAAGTACGCCGAGGGCTACCCGGGCAAGCGCTACTACGGCGGCTGCGAGCACGTTGACGTGATCGAACAGCTCGCGATCGACCGGGTCAAGGCCCTGTTCGGCGCCGAGTACGCCAACGTCCAGCCGCACTCCGGCGCGCAGGCCAACGCCGCCGCCATGTTTGCCCTCCTGGAACCGGGCGACACCATCATGGGACTGGCCCTGGCCCACGGCGGCCACCTCACCCACGGGATGAAGATCAATTTCTCCGGCAAGCTCTACAACGTGGTCCCGTACCACGTGAGCGAGCACAACCACCTGGTGGATATGG
>NZ_CAKKMM010000322.1:0-4726 GCF_918698205.1 Microbacterium sp. Bi128
CCGCAGCCAAGTCCACGGGCACTAAATCCTCGGCCGCCAAGACGGCGGCAACCAGGACTGGTTCCAAGACTGCGGCGGCTTCCAAGACTGAAGCGGCGCCTAAAGTGACGGCGTCGAAGACGGCGCGAAAGCGTGCCTGAGCCCGGATGCCGGCTGGCGCCGTCGTGCACGTTAATCAGGAGTTCCGCAGGGCGGAGATGAGCTCGCTCTTCTTCTTGGCCGAGTAACCTTTGAGGCCGATCTCCTTGGCGCGTGCCTTCAGCTGCGGCACTGTCCAGTCCTCGTAGTCTCCGGCCTTGCCGCCCTTGCGGCCGACCGAGGACCGGCCCCGCTGGGCGGCGGCGTTGGAGATCCTGGCGGCTTTTTGCTTGGAGGCGCCGTCCTCGAGCAACTTCTCATAGAGCTCGGGGTCCTTGATGCTGGGGCTCTCTGAGCCTTGGGGCTCGCCTTTCGTCGTTGGCATGGCTGCGCGATCAGCTCCTTCGGCCGGGAACCACATGGGCGGCGGCCCGCGGTCGGTGCCGCCGGGGGATTCCAAACTAGCCGCGCCGCGGGGCCGTGACAAGCATTTGCTAAGGCCGCTTATAAAAGTTGCCCCGACGGTCCGCCGCCAGAGCAACGCGGGGTCACTTAGCGCCCAAGTACCCCACCGGAATGGGCCGTAAATGACCCCGCGTTGCTTCTGAACGAAGCGGCAGGCAACGCGAAGGCCCGGCCGGCCCCTGATCGGGGCCGGCCGGGCCAACTGAAGCTGCCGGTGTTCCGGCGCGGGGCCGGAAGGTGGGGCTATTCGGCGTCGTGATCCGTCTCAAGGATCTGCACGAGGCGGTCAAGTGCGGCGTCGGCGCCCTCACCTTCGGCACGCAACACCACAACTTCGCCGTGCGATGCGCCGAGGCTCATCAGCGACAAGATGCTGGCGGCGTCCAT
Organism: Microbacterium sp. Bi128; assembly: GCF_918698205.1. Taxonomy (NCBI): domain Bacteria; kingdom Bacillati; phylum Actinomycetota; class Actinomycetes; order Micrococcales; family Microbacteriaceae; genus Microbacterium; species Microbacterium sp. Bi128. Next base: position 931 of record NZ_CAKKMM010000322.1, read on the forward strand.
CGCCTCGTCCTCGGGCTCGCCCAGCCGGGCAATCGTGATCTCGAGGTTGTCGAACTCGCCTGCAGCCTCGGCGAAGATGGCGGCCGGACGGGCGTGCAGCCCGACCCGGCTGGCAATGGTGGCGTTACGTTCGGTCATTTCTGCTCCTTGAAGTCAGCTTGCGTGTTTGTCAGCTGTGAGTACGGGAACCGTTTCCACCGTATCAACCGGCTTCTTGACTGCCCAGCGCTTGAGCCCGATCACGGCGAAGGCGCCGACCACGGTACCGGCCGCAATGGCGATGCAGAACCACAGGAACGAATCGATCGCGAAGAAGACGAAGATTCCGCCGTGCGGGGCCTTCGAGCCCACACCGGCCGCCATCGAGATGGCACCGGTCACGGCGCCGCCGAGCATGCTGGCGGGGATGACGCGGAGCGGGTCCGCGGCGGCGAACGGGATGGCGCCTTCGGTGATGAAGGAGGCCCCCAGCAGCCAGGCAGCCTTGCCGTTTTCCTGTTCCGCAAGGCTGAAGAGCCTCTTGTTCAGCACGGTCGCGGCCAACGCCATGGCCAGCGGTGGGACCATGCCGGCGGCCATGACGGCCGCCATGATCTGCCACGGGGCCTGGTTGGTGATGGAGGCTGCGCCCAGGCCGGCGACTGCGAAGGAATAGGCAACCTTGTTGACGGGACCGCCGAGGTCGAAGCACATCATCAGGCCCAGGATGACGCCCAGGGCGATGGCGCTGGCACCGGTGAGGCCGGACAGGAACTCGTTGAGCCCGACAGTGACCCGGGCGATGTAAGCGCCCAGGAACACGAACAACAGGCCCGACGCCGCGAGCGACGCCACGAGCGGGATAACGACCACCGGCATCAGGCCGCGCAGCCAGCGGGCCACTTTAAGCTTGCCGATCGAATGGGCCACGTAGCCGGCGATCAGGCCGCCCACGATGCCGCCGAGGAACCCGGCACCCATGAAGACGGCAACGGCGCCGGAAACGAAGCCCGGGGCGATGCCGGGCCGGTCAGCAATGGCGTAGGCGATGTAGCCGGCCAGCGCGGGTACGAGGAAGCCCAGGGACAGGGCGCCGATCTTGAAGAGCACGGCCCCCAGGTAGGCGCCCAGCGGGCCCCAGGCCAGCTCCGGGTACACGGTAGGCAAGTTCGTGAGGCTGTTCTCCGCCAGGATCTTGTCCGCGAAGGCGGTGATGTTGTAGCCACCCAGCAGGAAGCCGAGGGCGATCAGCAGACCGCCGCCAGCCACGAACGGGATCATGTAGCTGACACCGGTCAGGAGGGCCTTCTTCAGCTTCGTGCCAATGTGCTCACTCTTTTCCTCGGCGGCCATCTCAGCCTGCTCCTCGGCGCCGAAGTGGGGCACGCGGTGGGCGTGCGGGTTGTCCGCTGCGGCGAGTGCCTCGGCGACCATCTTGTCCGGTTCGTCGATGCCTCGCTTGACCGGCGCGTTGATCACCGGCATGCCGGCGAAGCGCTCCTTGCCGCGCACGTCCACGTCCACTGCGAAGATCACGGCATCGGCGGCGGCGATCACGGCGGGGTCAAGTGCCTTGGCGCCGGAGGATCCCTGGGTTTCGACCTGCAGGTCCACGCCGACCTCTTTGGCCGCGGCGACGAGCGAGTCGGCGGCCATGTAGGTGTGGGCGATGCCGGTGGGGCACGCGGTGACGGCGACGAGGCGCTTGGGCCCCTTGGCCTTCGCCGCGCCGGCACCTTCACCGGTTGCGGCCGCCGCGGTTGAGGCGCCGGCCGCGGATGCGGCGCCGGTCGCTTCTGCAGCGGTGTGGGCGGCCGGCTTGTCCGCCAGGGCGGCGTCGACGAGGTCGACAATTTCCGCCTCGGAGGTCGCGGCGCGCAGGCTGGCCGTGAAGTCCTTCTTGATCAGCGACCGCGCCAGCTTCGAAAGCAGCTTCAAGTGGTCCTGGTCCGCGCCCTCGGGAGCGGCGATGAAGAAGATGATGTCAGCGGGCCCGTCCTTGGCGCCGAAGTCGACCGGCTGGGACAGCCGCGCCATCGCCAGCGTGGGTTCGGTGACCGCCGTCGAGCGGCAGTGCGGGATCGCGATGCCGCCCGGGACGCCCGTGGCGGTCTTGGATTCCCGGGCGAAGGCGTCGGCGAAAAGCCCTTCGGCCTCGGTGGCGCGTCCGGTGGCTGCAACCCTGCCTGCCAGATGCCGGATCACGTCCTCGGGCGAGCTGCCCAGATTCTGGTCGAGCTCGACCAGTTCGGTGGTAATGAGCTGTGTCACTGTCAATCCTTCCGGAGGGCCGTGATGGTTACGGCATCAGGGGTGGTTTGGTTGACTGCCGGGACAGTGGAGCCAGGCAGGGAAGCGGCGGCGGCACCATGGGCCACCGCCTGACGGAGGCAATCGACCGGGGCGGCGCCCTGGCTGGATGCGAGCAGGTATCCGGCCAGCGAGGAATCGCCGGCGCCGACAGTGCTGACCGCGGTGACCGGCGGGTGCGTGGCCAGCCACGCGCCGTCGGCCGTCACAAGAACGGCACCCTTGGAGCCGAGGGTGGCCAGTACGGCACCCACTCCGGAGCGCACGACGGCGGAGGCGGCGGCTGCTGCAGCCTCCGGGTCCGCTTCGAGCTCCTCGGCGGACTTGTTCGTGGCGAAACCGGCTGCGGCAGCCAGTTCCACCAGTTCCTCGGCGTTGGGTTTCAAGAGGTCCGGCTTTCCCGAGGTGTCGCCGGAGACCGCTGCGGCGAGGGGTTCGCCGGATGAATCGACGGCGACCCGTGGTGCGGCCTCGCCGTCGAACATGGACCGCAGCCGTCGGGTGACGGTTGCGTAGAAGTCGGCCGGGACCCCGGGTGGGAGCGAGCCGGCCAGGACTACCCAGGCGGCACCGCGGGCGTGGTCCAGCAGCAGGCTGATCAGGGCCTCCTGCTGCTCCTCGCTGAGGGCCGGTCCGGGTTCATTGATCTTGGTGGTGACGCCGCCGGGCTCGGTGAGGGCCACGTTGCTGCGCAGCGGCTCGCCAATCGGCAGGGCCGCGAACGGAACGTCGGTCTCCCGCAGGCCGGTGAGGACGGGGTCGGCCTCGGCGCCGGGGAGAACGGCGACTGTCTTCAGCCCCGACGCGACGAGGGCGCGGGAGACGTTGACTCCCTTGCCGCCGGATTCCTGGCGGACGGAGATGGCCCGCTGAACTTCCCCGCGGAGGAGGGGGCCGGGCAGCGCCACGGTGCGGTCCAGGCTGGGGTTGGCGGTGAGGGTGACAATCACGCGACCACCACCTCCACTCCGGCTTCCGCAAGGGCGTCGGCGAGTTCCCGGCTGGGTTGCGTGTCTGTGATCACGGTGTCCAGATCTTTCAACGAGGCGAACTGGACCAGCGTTTCCGCGTCCAGCTTGGAGGAGTCAGCCAGCACCACAATGCGGCGCGCTGATTGGACGAAGGCAGCCTTGACAGCGGCTTCTTCAGGATCGGGTGTGCTCAGCCCGAAGGCTGCATGGATGCCGTTGGTGCCGATGAAGGCGATGTCCGGGCGGATCCGGCGGGCGGCTTCCACCGTGGACTGGCCGACGGCGGCCTGGGTCAGGCCGCGGACCTTGCCGCCGAGCAGGTGCAGGGCGATCCCGGGTCCGCCGGACAGCCGGGACGCGATGGGCAGGGAGTGGGTGATGACGACGAGTTCGGCGTCGGACCCGGACGCCGCAACGGTGCCCTGCGCGGCGGCTCCGGCGGCCCGGGCGGACAGGAGTTCGGCGAGGGCCTCCGTGGTGGAGCCGGCGTCGATCAGGATGCTGCCGGTGGGGCCCTGGGGAATGAGGGCCAAGGC
>NZ_CAKKMM010000323.1:0-4722 GCF_918698205.1 Microbacterium sp. Bi128
CGGCCGCCGGCTACACCTCGTACAACGTCCTTCAGGGCTTCGAAGGAGAGACCGACCGCTTTGGCGAACGCACCGTCAATGGCTGGAAGAACCGCGGCCTGCCCACCAACCTCGGAAAGATCTAAGTGACTTTCAATCCCGACGCCGCCGGCTGGGCGGCCGACACCCAGGCCGTCCGTGGCGGCCTTGACCGCACCGGCTTCCAGGAAACCACCGAGCCGATCTTCCTCAACTCAGGATTCGTCTACGAGTCCGCAGCTGCCGCCGAGCGCGCCTTCACCGGTGAGGACGAGCGCTTCGTCTACTCCCGCTACGGCAACCCCTCCGTCGCCACCTTCCAGGAGCGGCTCCGGCTGCTCGAGGGAACGGAGGCGTGCTTCGCGACGGCGTCCGGCATGTCCGCCGTCTTCACCGCCCTGGGCGCGCTGTTGGCGGCCGGCGACCGGGTGGTCGCGGCCCGCTCGCTGTTCGGCTCGTGCTTCGTGATCCTCAACGAAATCCTGCCGCGCTGGGGTGTCGAGACGGTCTTCGTGGACGGCCCGGACCTGGAGCAGTGGAAATCCGCGCTGTCCGAGCCGACCACGGCGGTGTTCTTCGAGTCGCCGTCGAACCCGATGCAGGAAATCGTGGACATCGCCGCCGTGAGCAAACTGGCGCACGCGGCCGGCGCCACGGTGGTGGTTGACAACGTCTTCGCCACCCCGCTGCTCCAGCGCTGCGGCGACCTCGGCGCGGACGTGGTGGTCTACTCCGGCACCAAGCACATCGACGGCCAGGGCCGCGTCCTGGGCGGGGCCATCCTGGGCACCAAGGAATTCATCGACGGGCCCGTCAAGCAGCTCATGCGGCACACCGGTCCGGCCCTTTCGGCGTTCAACGCCTGGGTGCTCACCAAGGGCCTGGAGACCATGGCCCTGCGCGTCAACCATTCCTCGGCCTCCGCGCTGCGGCTGGCCGAATGGCTCGAGGGACAGCCTGCGGTCGGCTGGGTAAAGTACCCGCTGCTGCCGTCCCACCCGCAGTACCCGCTCGCAGTGCAGCAGATGAAGGCCGGCGGGACCGTGCTCACCCTGGAACTGCAGCCCTCCCCCGGGCGCACGGCGAAGCAGGCCGCGTTCGCACTCCTGGACGCGCTGCGGATCATCGACATCTCCAACAACCTGGGCGATGCCAAAACGCTCATCACGCACCCGGCCACCACCACGCACCGCGCGATGGGCCCGGAAGGCCGCGCGGCGATCGGGCTCAGCGACGGCGTGGTCCGGCTCTCGGTGGGCCTGGAGGACGTCGAGGACCTGATCCGCGACCTCGGCCAGGCGCTCAAGCAGGTCTAGGCGCTCAAGCAGGTCCAGGCGCTCAAGCAGGTCCAGGGCCATGGCCGCTCAGGCCCAGGCCGCCTTGAGCGCCCGCCAGGCGTCGTCGTCGAGCATGCTGGACGGTGTGACGGCGACGGCGGCCGCCCCGCCGGAGACAGACGCCTCCAGCCCGGCCGCCAGGTCCGCGGCGGAGATGCGCCCGTCCTTGGCCCCCATCCCGACCGAGATGGCGAACTTCCCGGACCGCTTCGCCATGGCCGCGGCCAGCTCGGCGGAATAGGCGGGAGCGGCGTCGTTGAGCCCGAAGTAGTCCCACAAGACCAGCCGGTCCGCGGCCGCGGCGAGCAGCCCGTAGTCATGGCCGCTCTCCGGCCGGTCGCCGGCGGGATCGTCCCACGGCGCCCGGACGTCCATGTCGAGCGTGGCACCGTTCGCGTGGGCGGCCGCCGCCGCCTTGGCCACGATGGCCGCCACCGCCTTCGACCGCCAGGCCCCAAGGCTCGGGTGTTCGACGTCGATGTCCCCGTTCGCGAGCCGCGGCCAATCCGTCCCGCCGCTGGCCAGCCGGTAGGAATCGCGGTCGTCGCCGCCGTAGGTGTTGTTATCGAACATCAGTTCCGTCAAGGCCACGGCGTCCGGCTGGTACCGCCTGGTCACCTCGGCCACCAAGTCGACCAGCCGCTCCCCGACGGGTCCCGTCGTGAGTGCGCTGACGCTGGCGAACTCCGTGGAGCGGGTGCCGTCGAAGTTGATGCCGGCCAGGCCCGGGTTGGTACGGATCCAGCCGGGGATCAGCAGGTCGATGGTCAGTGTGATCCTGCGTTTCCTGCCATCACCGCCGGTCCCCAGTGCGTTGACCGCTTCGGCCACGTGGTCACGGCCCGGGACGGCCTCCACCTCGGGGTGGGCGTCCCAAGGGAACGCCGTCCAGTCCAGCCGCCCCACGCTGATGGTGACGCTGTTGGCGTTGACCTCATCGAGCCGTCTGGCCAGTTCCGGCAGCGTCGAGGCGGCGTCGACCACAGTTTCGTAGCCGACGCCGACAGTGCGCTCCGCGGCGGGCGCCGTGGGTCCCTGCGGCCCGCCGCACCCAGTGGCAGAAAGGGCCAGCACCGACAGGAGCACGAGGGCAGGGAAGGCAGCCGGTCTGCGCCTCAAACGCTGACGTCCGGGCGCACCGCCGGGGCGGTGACGCTGACCACACCGGTCCGCGTCAGCTTGTTCCAGTGCGCCTCCTTGCCACGGAGTTCCTGCACCAGCGCGGCCACCATAGTCAGGCTCGTAAACACGGAATAGAGCGGGATGAGCGGGAGCGCCCAGGCGTGCCGCAGGTCCTTCCACGCCCTGTTCATGGCCAGGGCAAACACCGTGAGCAGCAACGTGATGAACAGGCCCACCCAGCCAAGGATTGCCCAGACGTCCGCGCCGAACGGACTGCGGCCCAGCGCCGTGAGGAAGACCAGATCCACGAGTACCAGGATCTGGAGCACCGGGAGCACCACCATGGTGATGGTGTTGAACAGCAGGTACGCGCCGAACTGTCCGTGCCGGAGGTTGCCGATCATGCGCTTGTGCACACCCATGGTCTGCAGCAGCCCGCGGGCCCAGCGGACGCGCTGGCGCCAGAGCGCCCGGACCGTTGACGGCGACTCGGCATAGACCAGCGCGCGCGGGGCGAAGACCACCCGGTAGCCTGCCTTGTGCACCCGCCAGGTGAGTTCCAGGTCCTCGCCTACCGTGTCTTCGCGGAACGGCCCGATCTCCTCCAGGATCCGGCGGGGGAACGCCCCAATGTTGCCGGAGACGATCGGGAGGCAGCCGATCATGGTCAGGGCGCGCCTGACCATCCCGGTGCCGACATGGCTGATGAAGGCCAGCATCCGGGTCTGGACCCGGTCCAGGTTTACCGGCCTGTCGTCGCCGCACACGGCCCCGGTGCGCTGGTCAGTGAAACCCTGGAGCATCCGCTTGACGGTGTTCTGGGAGAAGATCCCGTCAGCGTCGACAAACATGAGGACCTCGCCCGTGGCGTGGCGGATGCCCAGGTTCAGGGCCGCCCCCTTGCCGGCATTGGCCTGGGTCAGGACCGTGATCCGGGGATCCGTCGCGGCGAGCGCGCGCATCAGCCCGGCCGTGTTGTCAGTGGAGCCGTCATCCACGAGCACCACCTCGTACCGCTCGTACAGGGTGAGCTGAATGGAGCGGACGCAGTTTTCGATGACGGTCGCCTCGTTGAAAGCCGGGACGATGATCGACACGCTGGGCCGCTCATCCAGCAGGGTGGGCGTTGCGCGGCGGCGGCGGCGCCCCGCACGGAGTTCAAACCAGACGGACAGCGGCAGCACGAGCAGCTTCACGAGCCCGAACACCAGAATCGGCAGGCCGATGAGGAGCAGGAGGTACTCGGCCCCGGGGACGGCTGATGCGGAGGCGGAACTAAACCAGGACATGGGCGTACGCTCCTGTGCTTTGCCGGAAAGAGGCCGGGTTGAAGGAGGGAAGGGCAAACGACGCCAGCACGGCGTCGAGCAGTTCCGGGGCCCGCCCGCTGTTCGCGCCGAACCGTGCGTTCACTTCAAGGACCACCGGGGTCCCGTCGGCACGCCGGCGGACGTCGACGTCGACCGGGCCCGTGAGGCCCAGCGAGCGGACGGCCGCCATCGCCAGATTTCCGACGTCCATGGCCTCGCCGGCTTCGGCGCGGCGGGTGCTCACGGCGTTGCCCACGTTGCCCTGCGCCAGTTCGGTCTTCTCCACGACGACGACGAACGGCGCGGCCCCGTTGTGCGCCGGGGTGCCGAAGACCATCGGGCCGTATTCGGTGCCCGGGATGAACTCCTGGACAATCAGTCCTTCCGGCAGGCGGTGCCAGTCCACCTGTTTGCTGCCGTCGATGACCATCACGCCGCGTCCGCCGCGGGAGACCCGCGGCTTGAGAACTATGGGGCCGCCGAGCGCGGCCATGGCGGCACCGGCATTGGCGAAGTCCCTGGGCACGCCGAATCTCGGCACGGGGACCCCGGCGGTCTGCAGCTGCCAGGCCGTGAAGAGCTTGTCGTTGGCGAGAGCCACCGGACCGGGATCGCCGATGATGACCCGGACGTCGGTCCCGAAGGCGGCACGGTACCCCGCAAGCTGCGGGAGTTCCTCACTCACCGTGGGGATGACCAGGTTGATGCCCTCCTGGACGACAAGCCGGCGCAGGGCCGAGACCATGTCCGGGTCCGAGGCCGGCGGCACCGGGACGACGGTGAGGCCCGCCCCGGCGGGCAGTTCGCGGATGTCCGTGCCCAGGACGGGAACGCCACGGGACTTCAGCTGGGCAGCTACGGCGCGGCCCGCGGGGCCTCCGGCGCCGGTGACCAGCACGCGGGGCATCACAGCTTTTCCATTTCCGTGCTCAGGA
>NZ_CAKKMM010000324.1:0-4715 GCF_918698205.1 Microbacterium sp. Bi128
TGCACCTGTTCGATGCCCCCACCCGCTTCTTCGGCGGCAACGCGATCGTCGCCGGGGGCCTACCTCTCGCCGTCGACCTGGCACTGGCCGACAAGATGGCGGGGCGCTCCAATGTCACGGTGTGCTTCTTCGGCGAAGGCGCGGTGGCCGAAGGCGCATTCCACGAGAGCCTGAATCTGGCGGCCCTGTGGCAGCTGCCCGTGCTGTTCTGCTGCGAGAACAACCTCTATGCCATGGGTACCGCCCTGGCCCGTTCCGAATCGCAGACGGACATCGCCCTCAAGGCTGCCGGCTACGAGATCCCCGCGTGGGCCGTGGACGGCATGGACGTCCTGGCCGTCGAGGAGGGTGCACGCCGCGCGGTGGACGCCGTCCGTTCCGGAGGCGGTCCGCACTTCCTGGAGCTGCGGACCTACCGTTTCCGGGCCCACTCGATGTTCGATCCCGAACGCTACCGGACGAAGGAGGAGGTGGCGCGGTGGATGGAACGGGACCCGATCACGCTGCTGCGGACCGCGCTGGAGTCCGCGGGCCACCTCTCGGCCGCCGAGTGGGAGCAGCTGCAGGCGGACGCGCAGGCGGAGATCGCGGCCGCCGTCGAGTTCGCCGAGGCCGGAACCCCGGAACCGGTGGAGGAACTGACCCGCTTTGTCTACAGCGAGCGCGGCGCCGAAGACGGCGCGGGCACAGCCACTGGCGCGGGCACAGCCGGGCAGCCTGCCGGGAAGGCCGCAGGCACGCCATGAAATCGAGCTACCGAGAGGCGCTACGGGCGGGCATCCGCGACGCCATGATCCGCGACGAACGCGTATTCCTGATGGGCGAGGACGTGGGCGCCTATGGCGGCTCGTTCGCGGTCAGCCTGGGCCTGCTGGAGGAGTTCGGCCCGGACCGGATCCGCGACACCCCGCTCTCGGAATCCGGGTTCGTCGGTGCCGGGATCGGCGCGGCCCTGGGCGGCATGCGCCCGATCGTGGAAATCATGACCGTCAACTTCAGCCTCCTGGCGCTCGACCAGATCGTGAATAATGCCGCCACCTTGCTGCACATGTCCGGCGGGCAGTTCCACGTCCCGCTCGTGATCCGCATGACCACCGGCGCGGGCCGCCAGCTCGGCGCCCAGCACTCGCACAGCCTCGAAGGCTGGTACGCGCACATCCCGGGGCTGCGGATCCTGGCCCCGGCCACCCTCGAAGACGCCCGCGGCATGCTCTGGACGGCGCTGCAGGACCCGGACCCCGTGCTGATCTTCGAGCACGGCTCGCTGTACAACGTCCCCGGGGAACTGGCCGACGACGCCGGCCCGGTGGACATCGGCACGGCAGCCATCCGACGCCCCGGCAACGACATCTCGCTGATCACCTACGGCGGGACCCTGCCCGTGGTGCTCGACGCCGCGGAACAGCTCGCCGCCGAAGGGATCGACGCCGAGGTCCTGGACCTGCGCACGCTCCGCCCGCTCGACGACGCCGCCATCCTCTCCTCCGTGACCAGGACGCACCGGGCCGTCGTGGTCGATGAAGGCTGGCGCAGCGGCAGCCTGTCGGCCGAGGTGAGTGCGCGGATCACCGAGCAGGCGTTCTTCGACCTCGATGCGCCGGTGGCCAGGGTCTGCAGCGCCGAGGTGCCGATCCCCTATGCCAAGCACCTGGAACTCGCCGCCCTGCCGTCCGCGGAACGGATCGTGGCCGCGGCCAAAGCAACAGTAGGCGCCGGTGGGTGACTTCCTGATGCCCTCGCTCGGGGCCGACATGGAGCACGGCAAGATCGTCGAATGGCTGGTCAAGCGCGGTGACTATGTGCGCCGCGGCGATCTCGTGGCGGTCGTGGACACGGACAAGACGGTCATGGACGTGGAGTCCTTCCAGGAAGGCGTCGTGGCGGACCTCCTGGTGGGCATCGGCGAAACCGTTCCGGTGGGAACCCCGCTGGCCGTGATCACCCAGACCCCTGCCGAGGTCGGGGCTCCAGTTCGTGCGGCTCCCCCGGCGGGGGCGCCGTCGAAACCCGCTGCTCTCACGCCGCGGCCCCCTGAGCCGGTCGGGCCGACGGCGGGTCCCCCGATCGCCCCTCCCGTGCGGCACCTGGCGCACCGGCTGGGCGTGGACACTGGCAGGATCCACGGCACCGGCAAGGACGGCGCCATCACCCGCGCCGACGTCGAACACGCGGTGGCGGCCCGGACCGGCGGGACGGGCAGGGTGCGTTCGTCGCCGCGGGCGCGGAACTCGGGATCGGGCTTTCCACCGTGACCGGCACCGGCCCGGACGGCGCCGTGACGGTGGCCGACGTGCAGCGCGCAGCAGCCAGAGTTCCAACGCCGGGTCCCCCGGAGCCCGGACGGGTTGCATCCGCGACGGAATCCCCAGCTCCGGAACGCGTCGCGGCCGTACTGGAAGCGCCGGAGACACCAGCTAGAGGGAGGCCGACGTCGGAAGCCCGCGAGCGCGTGGCCAGCCTGCGTCGGGCCATCGGCGCCCTGATGACGCGCTCGAAGCAGACCATCCCGCACTACTACCTCAGCACCACGCTGGATCTGCGCACCGCCGTCGCGTGGATGCAGGCGGTCAATGCGCACCGGCCCGTCGCCGGCCGGCTGGTGCCGTCGGCGCTCCTGCTAAAAGCCGCGGCTCTGGCGGCACGGGACGTCCCTGAGGTCAACGGCTTCTACGTCGACGGCGGCTTCCGTCCCAGTGCGGCAGTGCACCTGGGCGTCGCGGTGGCCCTGCGCCAAGGCGGTCTGGTGGCCCCGGCGATCCACGACGCCGACACCCTGCCCCTGGACGTGCTCATGGAGCATCTGCGGGATCTTGTCAGCCGGGCACGTGCGGGGCGTCTCCAGCGCGCCGAAATGGCCGATCCAACCTTGACCGTGACCAACCTCGGAGACCTCGGCGTAGACAGTGTCTACGGCGTGATCTATCCGCCCCAGGTGGCCGTGGTGGGCTTCGGCCGGGTGATGGAACAGCCCTGGGCCCAGGACGGGCTCCTCGGGGTCCGGCATGCCGCCATCGCTACGCTCTCCGCGGACCACCGGGTCAGCGACGGCCTGCGCGGCGCCCGTTACCTCGCCCGGATCAACGAGCTGATGCAGGAACCGGAGCACCTGTGACACCCAAAGCCAGGAAACCGGAGGAACCATGAACGAACAGGACGCCCGCGCGGCGGTGCACGCCGCGATCGGCGCGGTGGCCCCTGACGTCGAACTCGACGACGTCGACGAGGACGCCCGGCTGCGCCAGGATTTGGAACTCGATTCGCTTGATTTCCTGCGGCTCGTGGAAACGATCGACACGGCCACCGGCGTGGACATTCCGGAGCGCGACTACCCGGCGGTGGCTACCGTCAAGGGCCTGATCGGCTACCTCACGGCGCACGGCTAACCGCATCGGTTGCTCCGTAAGCGCCCTTTTGGAGGCTCCAAGGGGCGGTTACGGAGCAATCGACGGGGCGCCGGCCGGCGGGGAAAGCACGGCTAGGGCTGCGGCTGGGGTTCGGCCCGCCGCGCGAAGGCCGGTGCGTGCTCGGGGCGCGGGCCAAAGGCGATGAAGCGGGGAATGATGGTGCGGAACACCGGAACGTGCCGGGCAAAGAACAATGCCGCGGCCGGAGCCTTCGACCGCTTCCCGGTCAGGATCGGGCCGAAGACTGCCCTCTGCATGAGCCGTTGGACGCTCTGCACAATGACGGTGGGCAGCCGGCGCCGCCGCTCGACTTTCTCCAGGTCTGCCGTGGTCACCCGGCCCCGGAGCAGTGCGGGGGCAAGGTACTCGGCGGCGGCGGCGGCGTCCTGGATGGCGAGGTTGATTCCGACGCCGCCGGCCGGGGACATCGCGTGCGCGGCGTCCCCGATGAACAGCAGCCCGTTGATGTGCCACGAGTGCAGCCGGTTCAGCCGCACGTCGAGCCAGTGGAGGTCATCAAGGGATTCGATGGCGTCAACCCGGTCCGCAAGATCCGGGCGGAGGGCCGCCACCCGCCGTCGGAAGCCCTCGACGCCTTCCGCGCGGATCCGGGCGTCGGCGCCCTTGGCGGCGAGGTAGCCCATTTGGTAGTAGTCGTTGCGGAACAGGGCCAGCAGCGCCTCGCCGGGGCCGAACGCCGGCACGAGCCCGGCCACCTCACCCGTTTCGGAGGGATAGCGGGGCAGCCGGAACCACCACGTGTCGAAGGGTACCGGGAACTCCTTTGGCGCCAGCCCGGCCGCGGTGCGCAGCGCGGAATGGCGGCCGTCCGTGGCAACCACCAGGTCCGCCAGGAGCTCGTCCTGTGTGCCGTCGGCGGTCCGGAAGCGGACTCCGCGGACACGGCCTCCGTTGCGGACCAAGCCCGTGGCGGTGTGGCTCATGAGCAGCGTAAACCCCGGCTCCTGGGCTGCGGCCTCGGCGAGGAAGCTCAGGAAATCCCATTGCGGCATCATGGCAATGTAGTTGTACGGCGGCGGCAGGGCGTCAAAGTCGCCCATGGTCACGGGCGCCCCGCCCGGGACCGGGAAAACGACATTCTTCAGGCGGCTCTGCGGCAACCGGCGAAACTCCCGGCCGAGTCCGAGTTCGTCAATGAGCCGGATCGTGGACGGGTGCACCGTGTCGCCGCGGAAGTCGCGCAGAAAATCGGCGTGCTTCTCCAACACCGTCACCCGCACCCCGGCCCGTGCCAGGAGCAAGCCCAGCATCATCCCCGCAGGTCCACCGCCCACCACCACGCATCCGGTC
>NZ_CAKKMM010000325.1:0-4686 GCF_918698205.1 Microbacterium sp. Bi128
CGTCATGACAGCGCCCCCACCTCCGTGACAGCGGCGCGACAGCACCCCCGGCGCATCCTGTCGTCATGACCACCTCATCCACCCGCGTTCCTGCGGTGCGAGCCGAAGGGCTCGTCAAGACGTTCGGCTCCAACAGGGCCGTCGACGGCGTCGATCTCGTCGTCGAAGCCGGGACCGTCTACGGCGTTCTCGGCCCCAACGGTGCCGGCAAGACCACCACGATCAGCATGCTGACGACGCTCTTGCGTCCCGACGGTGGACGGGCCGAGGTCTTCGGTCACGACGTCGTCAAGGAAGCACACGTCGTGCGACAGCTCATCGGCCTGACGGGGCAGTTCGCCTCGGTCGACGAGAAGCTCTCGGCCACCGAGAACCTCATGATCTTCGGCCGGCTCCTCGGGCTCTCGCGCGCCGACGCCCGCCGCAAGTCGACGGAGCTCCTTGAGGAGTTCGGTCTCACCGAGGCCGCCTACCTCGCGAAGTTCTCCGGTGGCATGCGCCGTCGCCTCGACCTCGCGGCATCCCTCATCGCCCAGCCGCCGCTCATCTTCCTCGACGAGCCGACCACGGGCCTCGACCCCCGCACGCGCGGACAGATGTGGGACACGATCCGTCGCTTGGTCGCGACCGGCTCCACCGTCGTGCTCACCACGCAGTACCTCGACGAAGCGGACCAGCTCGCCGACCGCATCGCCGTCATCGACCGCGGACGCGTCGTCGCCGAGGGCACGGCGCTCGAGCTCAAGGCATCCGTCGGTCAGGCCTCGCTCGTGCTGCGTCTGCAGCCGGGCTCCGACCTCGAGGTCGCTCGTGCGACGATCGGCCGGGTCCTGGATGCCACGGCCATCGTGTCTCCGGAGGCGGCGCGCCTCACCGTGCCGATGTCCGACCCCGACCAGGTCACCGATCTGCTCGTGGCCTTCCGCGCGGCCGGCGTGCACTTGAGCGAGTTCAGTGTGCAGCAGCCCACCCTCGACGAGGTGTTCCTCACCCTGACCGGCACCGGAGTGCCGGCTGATGACGACGCGGCGCGCGCGAGCGCCGCCGACCTGGAAGGAGTCCGCGCATGACCGCCATCACCGTTCCCCGCGACCTGCCCCGCACCGCGGGACTCGGACTGACGCTCCGCAACACCCTCACGATGGCGGGCCGCGGTCTGCTGAAGATCCGTCGGACGCCCGAGCAGCTCATCGACGTCACGGTGCAGCCGATCCTGTTCACGCTGATGTTCACGTACATCTTCGGCGGCGCGATCGCCGGCGACGTACAGAGCTACTTGCCGATCATCATCCCCGGCATCCTGGTCCAGACTGTGATCACCACTTCGGTCGTCACCGGCGTGCAGTTGCGCGAAGACATGGACAAGGGCGTGTTCGACCGGTTCCGGTCGCTGCCGATCGCGCGCATCGCCCCGCTGTCGGGGGCGCTCCTGGCCGACACGGTCCGCTATGCGATCGCCACGACCCTGACCTTCGCGATGGGGTTCGTGATGGGCTTCCGGCCCCAGGGCGGCCTCGGTGCCGTCATCGTCGCGGGCCTGCTCGTCATCGTGTGCTCGTGGGCGATCAGCTGGATCTTCGCCTTCTTCGGGGTCATCGCCCGTTCCGCCTCGAGCGTGCAGGGAGTCTCGATGCTCATCCTGTTCCCGCTCACGTTCCTCTCGAACGCGTTCGTCCCCTCGAACACGATGCCCTCGTGGCTGCAATGGTTCGTCGACGTCAACCCGGTCTCGCACCTGGTCACGGCGGTGCGCGATCTCGTCAACGCGGGGACGCTCGGCGCGGACGCTGCCATCTCGCTCGTCGGGGCGGCCGTGATCGTGGCGGTCTTCGCCCCGCTCACCGTCCGCGCCTACATGCGGAAGGCCTAATCGAGCAGGGCCGCGAGCACGTCGGCATCCACTTCGCCCCGCAGGGCGGGCGCGGTGCCGGGCGCGGATGCCGGAACTCCTCCGGCATCCGCGCTGAGGCGTTCTCGGACCCACCGCCGGAAGGGGTCGCGCTCGTCGGCGGCGCCGCGGACGGCCTCGGCTCGGGCGAGCGCCTCGTGCGCGACCTCGGGTCGGTCCGCGGCGACGTTCCACCCCGCGACGGCGACGAGCGCGGAAGCGACGATCGGATGGTCGCGCGAGCGCACGGCGAGGGGCAGGGCTTCGCGCAGTGCTGCCCGGGCGTCGTCGCGACGGCCGAGCAGCAGCAGCGCCTGCGCGCGCTGCGCGCCGCACCAGGCCGCGATCTGCTCGGGGAACCCGGGCTCGAGTTCGATGAGATCCATCTGACGCAGCGCCGCCGCGCCGTCACCGGCGGCGATCGCGACCTGCGACGCCGTCATGCGGGCTTGGGCCAGGGCGCGCACCGAGCCGTCGGCGAGGGCGATCGCCTCGATCTCGGCCGCGCGCTCGCGTGCCGCGTCGAGCCGACCGAGTCGCAGCAGGATGCCGACCGCCTGGGCGCGCTGCTGGAGCAGATCGGGTACCGAGGTGAGGTCCTGCACGGCCTCTCGCGCACTGTCGGTCACCGTCAGCGCCTCGTCGAGCCGGCCGGCGAGCATGAGCCATTCCGCCCGCAGCTGGCTCGCGATCCCCGTGGTCCACGGGTCGCCCACCTGGGTGGACAGGTGCAGAGCCCGTTCGCTCTCGACCCCGAGGGTGGCCGCATCGCCGTCGTTCTGGGCGGCCCCGGCGCGCAGCGTGTGCAAAGTGGCTTGCGACCACGGCGGCGCGGCGCCGAACTCCTCGTCGGAGATGTCGACGTGCCACGTCCGTCCGGCCTGTCCGTCGCCCGCCGCCAGCACCGATTCGGCGAGGCGCAGCAGCGGTGCCATCAGGACGGTGAGCTCCGACGGATGCCGGCGGGCGGCCTCTTCGAGCTCGAGCCGTCGCCGGGCGTACTGCGCCGGATCGACCGAGGGTGCGTGCCCGCGCTCGGGGAAGGAGACGGTGAACAGCGAGACCGCCTCCACGACGACGGTCGCCTCGTCCTCGAGCGGGGCATTCGGTTCCGCGATCTCGGCGAGAGCATGCCGCAGCTCGTCCACCCGCTCCCGCACCGCCCACGGCCAGAGCAAGCTCCGGAGCAGTCGCCGCGCTCCGCGTCGGTCGCCGCTCGACGTCCGGGTGCGCAGCGCCGAGGACAGGTTCTCTTCGTTGGCGTCGAACCAGGCCAGCCCGGCGCGCAGGCCCGGTCCCCGCATCCGGCTCTCGTGCTCCGCGGCGCGGGTGGCGAGGACGTCAGCCGCGCGCTCGCGGAACGCGGCCTCCGTGCCCTCGGTGCGCAGCCGATCGAGGCCGTACTCCCGCACGGTCTCCAACAGGCGGAAGCGCCCTTCGCGCCGCACCAGCAGCGATCGGTCGACGAGGGCGTCGAACACGGTGGCATCCACGTCGAACGCCGTCGCGATTGCGGCGGCATCCGCGCTGCCGATCCCGTCGGGGAACACCGATGCGGCGCGCAAGGCGACGCGTTCAGCGTCGGTCAGCGTGTCCCAGCTCCAGTCGATCAGCGCCCGCAGCGTTCGATGCCGGTCGGGACTCAAGCGAGGACCGTGCGCCAGCAGAGCGAAGCGGTCGCCGAGACCGGTGTCGATCTCTTCGAGGGTGAGGGTCCGAGCGCGCGCGGCGGCGAGCTCGATCGCGAGGGGAAGGCCGTCGAGGCGTCGCACGATGCTCTCCGCCGTGGACTGCTCGTCGGGTGACGGCGGAGCGCCGCGGGCGGAGCGCACCCGCCGGGCGAAGAGCTCGTCGGCCTCGAGCGCGGGCAGCGGGCCGAGGTCGACGAACGCCTCGCCGACGATGCCCAGGGGCTCGCGACTGGTGGCGACGATGCGCAGACTCGGGGCATTTCTCAGCAGCGATTCGGCGGCTTCGGCGGCCTCGCGAATGACGTGTTCGCAGTTGTCGAGCACCACGACGACGTCGCGTCCCGCGACCGCCTCCAGCACTCGTTCGCGAGGTGCCGTCGACGCCGAGGCGGCTGCTTCGTTCAGCCGGATGCCGCGTCCCACCGCGCCCGCGAGGGCTGCCCACACCTCGCCCGGCGCGGCCGGGGCGAGCTCGACGATCAAGGCGTCGGGGGCGCCCCGCACGGTCTCGAGGGCGAGCGTGGTCTTGCCTGCGCCGCCGGGGCCGATCAGGGTCACCAGCCGGTCCGTGGCGAGACGGTCGCGGATCGCGTCGAGCTCGTTCGTCCGCCCGACGAGTTCGGCGATCGCGGCCGGAACCGCGGGGGCCGGAACCGCGGGGGCCGGAACCGCGGGGGCCGTGACGGCGGCCGGGGCGACGGATGCGGCCGGGGCGACGGATGCGGCCAGCCTTTCGGCGTGGCCGCGGTCCTCCCAGAGATCGCGCACGAGCCAGTCGAAGCCCTCATGCGGTGTCCAGGGGTCGCCGACCCACAACGACAGAGCGTCGCGCGCGAGCCGTGCCGCCTCCGCGGTATCGCCGGTGGCGCGGGCGGCGGCCACGGCATCCTGGAATCGGGTCACGTCGATGTCGTCCCGCGCGAGTTCGAGCCGGTACCCGCCCGGCGTCGACGACAGCGTCGCCGGCGGCAGGGCCCGGCGCAGGCGCGACGCGAGCGATTGCAGTGCGGCGCGGGGATCCTCGGGCGCGTCCGACGGCCAGACGTCGTCGGCCAGCGCACGGTAGCCGACGGTGGTTCCGGCGTCCACGGCGAGGCGCAGCAGCAG
>NZ_CAKKMM010000326.1:0-4675 GCF_918698205.1 Microbacterium sp. Bi128
GGGCCGCGGACACCGGGGCGGACATCTATGCCGTCTCGGCCCTCTACACGGCCGGCGAAGACCACCGGCTGGCACTGCATCTCGGCGCCCGGGCCATGGACAACCGGATGTTCTCCGTCCTGGCGAACCTGGCGGGCGCCACGCCGCTCGGCCCTTCGTGTGGCCTGAGCGGGTTCTGGGGTCCTGACGGGCTCCCGCTCCGGCAGGCGGCCGGCTCCGGCACCGAGGTGCTGACCGCGAGTCTCCAATACAGTGTGCTGGCGCGGTTTCGGCGGCCCTGAGTCCGGCCGGGCCGCCGAAACGTGACGCACGGCCGCCGAGTTTGACGTTCGTCACACCGCCGCCATTGTCCTAACATGCCGCAGACAAGGTAACGTTTTTCATATGGCTGACTCTGATATTCGCTCTTACACGTTCGGGACCCTCGTGACTGCCATGGTCACGCCTTTCACATCGGACGGTGAGGTCGACTACCGGCAGTCGGCGGAACTGGCGAGCAAGCTCGTAGACGACGGCAATGACGCCCTCGTGATCTCCGGCACCACGGGGGAGACCTCCACGCTCGAGGACGACGAAAAAGAGAAGCTCTTCCGCGTCATCGTCGAGGCCGTGGGCGACCGCGCCAAGGTCATCGCCGGAACCGGGACCAACCACACCTCGCACTCGATCGAGATGGCCAAGCGCGCCGCCAAGGCCGGAGCCCACGGCCAGCTGATCGTCACGCCGTATTACAACAAGCCCACCCAGGCCGGCATCCTGACGCACTTCCGTCTCGTCGCCGACGCGACCGACCTTCCGGTGATCCTCTACGACATCCCCGGCCGTACGGGTGTCGAGATCAAGTACGAGACGATTCTGCGGCTGGCCAAGCACCCGAACATCCTCGCCGTCAAGGACGCCAAGGGTGACTTCAGCGAGGTCAGCCGGGTGCTCAACCAGACCGACCTGATGTACTTCTCGGGCGATGACGCCAACGTCCTCCCGCACCTCGCGATCGGGGCCTCCGGACTCATCGGTGTGACCGCGAACATCGCGGCCGCGCCGTACCGGACGATCGTGGATGCCGTGAACCGCGGCGACCTCGCGACCGCCACCGCAGCCCACCAGCGCCTCGAGCCCCTGGTCCGCGCCACGATGACGCACGTGCCGGGCACGGTCGCGGCCAAGTACATCCTGCACGGCCTCGGCCGCATCGGCAGCCCGCGCGTGCGCCTGCCCCTGGTCGGTCCCGAAGAGTGGGAGGCCGCGGCGATCGAGGACGAGCTGGCTCTCGTCCGCGAGGTCGCGGGCGCCGACTTCTCCAACTTCCGCCCCGACCGCAACGCGGCCGCCGGCGGTGCCCTGCCGAAGGTGCACGGCACCACGAGATAAGCACCGGCGTCCGCCGAACCGCGGCCAGGGACGCCACACGAAGGGATGCCGTACGGCGGCATCCGAGGAGGCACTTCATGCCCACGACCGTCTACGACCCGCCCGCGCTCCAGCCGGGCACACTGCGCGTCTTCCCCCTCGGCGGCCTCGGCGAGGTCGGCCGCAACATGACCGTCTTCGAGTACGAGGGCAAGCTCCTCGTCGTCGACTGCGGCGTGCTGTTCCCCGAGGAGCACCAGCCCGGCGTCGACCTGATCCTGCCGGACTTCGAGCCGATCAAGCACCGCCTCGACGACATCGTCGGGGTCGTCCTCACCCACGGGCACGAAGACCACATCGGCGCCGTTCCCTATCTGCTGAAGCTCAAGGGTGACATCCCTCTGATCGGCTCGGGTCTGACTCTCGCTCTCATCGAGGCGAAGCTCAAGGAACACCGGATCCGCCCCTACACGCTCACGGTGAAAGAGGGGCAGCGCGAACAGGTCGGTCCCTTCGACCTCGAGTTCATCGCCGTGAACCACTCGATCCCGGATGCCTTGGCGGTGGCGATCCGCACCCCCGCCGGCCTCGTGCTGGCCACCGGCGACTTCAAGATGGACCAGCTGCCGCTGGACGGCCGCATCACCGACCTCCGCGCATTCTCCCGCCTGGGAGAAGAGGGCGTCGACCTGTTCCTCGTCGACTCCACCAACGCCGACGTGCCCGGGTTCACCCCCACGGAGCGTGCGATCGGACCCGTGCTCGACCAGGTCATCGCCAAGGCCCCCCGACGCGTCGTGGTCGCGAGCTTCTCGAGCCACGTGCACCGCGTGCAGCAGGTGCTCGACGCAGCCCACGCCAACGGTCGTCGTGTGGCGCTCCTCGGGCGCAGCATGGTGCGCAACATGGGCATCGCGGCCGATCTCGGCTACCTGAACGTCCCGGACGGCGTGCTCATCGACTACAAGAAGGCGCGCGACCTGCCCGACGACAAGATCGTCTACATGTCGACCGGTTCGCAGGGCGAGCCCATGGCCGTCCTGAGCCGCATGGCCAACCTCGATCACGCGATCGAGCCGGGCGAGGGCGACACCGTGATCCTGGCATCCAGCCTCATCCCGGGCAACGAGAACGCCGTCTACCGCGTCATCGACGGACTGACCAAGCTCGGCGCCACGGTCGTGCACAAGGGCAACGCCAAGGTGCACGTCTCGGGCCATGCCGCCGCCGGCGAGTTGCTGTACTGCTACAACATCCTCCAGCCCAAGAACGTGCTGCCCGTGCACGGCGAGTACCGCCACCTGGTGGCCAACGCCAAGCTCGCTCAAGAGACCGGCATCCCGGCCGAGAACACGATCCTCGCCGAGAACGGCACCGTCGTCGACCTCCGCGACGGTCGCGCCGAGGTGGTCGGTCAGCTCGACATCGGCTTCGTCTACGTCGACGGCTCGTCCGTCGGCGAGATCACGGATGCCGACCTGAAGGACCGCCGGATCCTGGGCGAAGAGGG
This sequence comes from Microbacterium sp. Bi128, assembly GCF_918698205.1. Classification (NCBI taxonomy): domain Bacteria; kingdom Bacillati; phylum Actinomycetota; class Actinomycetes; order Micrococcales; family Microbacteriaceae; genus Microbacterium; species Microbacterium sp. Bi128. Next base: position 2,861 of record NZ_CAKKMM010000326.1, read on the forward strand.
CTTCATCTCGGTGATCGTCGTCGTCGACCGCCAGACCGGCAAGATCATCTCCGGACCCGAGGTGCACGCGCGCGGATTCGCCGAGGATGCCGCGGTGTTCGAGAGCGTCAAGCCGAAGATCGCCGCCGCGCTCGCGGAGGCTGCGCAGTCGGGAGTCCGCGACACGCACGCGCTCTCCCAGGTCGTGCGCCGCACGATCGGGCGGTGGGTGAACCAGGCGCTTCGTCGTCGGCCGATGATCGTTCCGCTCGTCATCGAAGCCTGAGGCCCGGTCCGATGGCCACCCCGCGGGGGTGGCCATCGGCCGCCCGCGCCGTGTGACGGCGCGAGCGTCGGTATCATGCGGGCATGCCCGCCATCCCGATTCGCGCGGCGCTCCCGTCCGACGGCTCTTTCCTGGTCGATATGACGGTCGAGGCCGCCAATTGGCGCGCCGGCAGTGCGCGCCCGCGCCACGAGATCCTCAGCAACCCCGACCACCGGCGTTACGTCGCGGGGTGGCTGCGACCGGGCGATGCGGGGTTCGTGGCGGAGTCGCCCGCGGGCGAGGCGATCGGGGCGGCGTGGTACCGCCTGCATCCGCGCAGCGAGCCCGGGTTCGGCTGGGTCGGCACGGGGGTGCCGGAGCTGATCATCGGCGTGCGGCCCGTGTGGCGAGCGCACGGCGTGGGCCGTGCGCTCCTCCAACGTCTCGTCGGTCATGCCCGCGATGAGGGGTTCTCCCGCATCAGTCTGAGCGTCGAGCGGGACAACTTCGCCCGCACCTTCTATCGCCGCGAGGGCTTCGCCGTCACTCTCGCCGGGCAGGGGCGCGACGTCATGGTCCGCACGTTGCGCTGAGACTCCCGGGTATCGGTCCTGTCTCGAACCCCGCGTCGGTCCGCACGAATGTCGGACACCCCGCCTACCGTGGAGGAATGGCCCGCAGTACGTCCACGTCCGGCGGTCGCGCTCCCGCGAAGGGACAGGCGCGTCCGAAAGCGTCGGCGCCCGCGCCCAAGCGGTACGTCGACGAGCCCGAGAAACCGCCGTTCGCCGTCCGCGCGTGGATGGCGCTGGCTCACGGCGTCGGCGGGATGTTCCGCGTCTTCGGGCCAGAGACCCTCGAGCGCGATCAGCGGCGCGACGGATTCCCGTTCCTCCTCGTGCTGCTGGCCGCCGTCGGCGCCGTGGTCGAGTGGTTCTTCATCGGCACCGATGTCGCGGCCACGATCAGCGCCTACAGCTTCGGCGGACTCATCGGCCGCGTGGCCTTCGTCTTCCCCGTGCTGCTGCTCCTGCTCGCCGGGTGGCTGTTCCGGCATCCCTCGTCGGTGCACGACAACGGCCGCATCGGCATCGGCTTCGCCCTGTTCGTCATCGCGATGGCGGGGTTCTGCCACGTCGCCGGCGGGCGTCCCGCGCCCAGCGCGGGGCTGCCGACGCTCAGTCTCGCGGGCGGTCTCGCCGGCTGGCTGAGCGGGGAGCCGCTCGCCCTCGTATTGAGGGACGTGGGCGCGTACATCGCGCTGTCGCTGCTGACGATCCTCAGCATCCTCATCCTCACCAAGACCCCGCCGAACCGCATCGGACGACGTCTCGGCGACCTCTACGCGTGGATGTTCGGCGCCGAGCGCGTCGAGAAGGACGCGACCACGGCGGTCCTCCCCGCGGATGCCGACGACGAGGCGACCGCAGAGAAGTCGATGCCGTGGTGGCGACGCAATAAGTCCGGCCGCGAAGAAGACGTCGACGGACAGCTCGGCTCCGACGACCTCACGTCCCTGCTGACTCCGGGTACCCCCCAGGGCGGATTCGAGTCGGCGGTCGTGACAC
>NZ_CAKKMM010000327.1:0-4663 GCF_918698205.1 Microbacterium sp. Bi128
GCACGACGCAGGACGGTGTCCACGGCGTCGTGGAAGGTGAGGTGCTGGGCGACCTCGACCGCGCGGTCGTACCGCGCGCCCCCGAGGGCCACGAACACGGCCCCGACGACCTCGATGTATCCGACGATCCGTCCGTCGCGCGCGACCTCGTAGAGATCGAGATCGATGCGGGTCCAGGGGATCTCGGTGGCGCGCGGCGCGGCGGGTGCGGCCTGTTCGGCAGCTCGTGCGGCGACGGTCGAGATCGGCTCCGGGCGACCGACGGGAATGTCCATGACCATGAGGGCTCCTTCTTCGTCCGGGGCCCTCTCAGCGTGCGCCGAAATCCCGCCCGCCGCCCCCGGGTTGACGGATCGGCGAGGGGAGGATACGCGCGTCAGCGGGTCGCTCGGACCGGACGCCCCCGGCGGGGACGCTCGTCCGACAGGTCGAAGGGCACGGCGTCCGCGGCCATCCGCTCGACCTCGTCGAGGAAACGCAGATCCGCCTCGAGTCGCACCCGGCGAGCGGCGGCCACGACCGCGCGGGCGACGGCATCCATGTTCTCGTCGCCGGGTTCGGGCTCGGCGAGGGCGCCGCGGACGGCCGCCCGCTGCGCGGCGATCATCGGACCCACGTCCGCTCCGGGGAGGGTGAGGGCCAGCGCGATGCGCAGGGCGACGTCATCCCGCCGCTCTGTCGAGGATGCCGAACCCAACCACGCTCGAGCCTGGAGGCGACCCGCCGCCGTCACCCGCCACAGCACGCGGCCGTCGTCGTCCGCGCCGCGCCGCTCGACGAGACCGTCCCTCTCGAGCCGCTCGAGGGTCGTGTAGACCTGACCCACGTTCACCGAAGCGCCGGTGCGCCGCAGGTACTCGGAGCGCAATTGCGAGCCGTAGCAGTCGCCGCGATCGAGGATCGCTAGCAGGCTTTGACGCACGGACATAGGGCCCTCCGACCCGCCAGGAAATGGTGTTCCGAGTATATGGTTCGATGCCGAGGGATCGTTCCGGCGCGCTCCACCACGCGGGAGTACCCTGTGGTCAGACCACACAGTAGGTCGTCGATCGGAGGCATCCCGTGGAGTGGCTCGACCCCCTCATGCTCGCTCGGTGGCAGTTCGGACTGACCACCCTGTACCACTTCCTGTTCGTGCCCCTGACGCTCGGAATGTCGCTCGTCGTGGCGATCTTCCAGACCGTCTGGTACCGCACCGGCGACGTGAAGTGGCTGCACCTGACCCGCTTCTTCGGCAAGATCTTCCTCATCAACTTCGCCATGGGCGTCGTGACGGGAATCGTGCAGGAATTCCAGTTCGGTATGAACTGGTCGGCGTACTCCCGCTTCGTCGGCGACGTCTTCGGCGCTCCCCTGGCCTTCGAGGGCCTCCTGGCCTTCTTCCTCGAGGCCACGTTCATCGGCCTGTGGATCTTCGGCTGGGACAAGCTCCCCCGCCTCGCCCACCTCGGCACGATCTGGATGGCCACGCTCGGGGCGACGTTCTCGGCGTACTTCATCATCGCCGCCAACGCCTTCATGCAGAACCCGGTCGGCTATCAGATGGCCGCCGACGGCGGCCGCGCCGAGCTCGTCGACTTCTGGGCGATGCTCACCAACCCCGTCGCCCTCGCGGCGTTCCCGCACACGATCTTCTCGGGCTGGATGTTCGCCGCGATGGTCGTCGTCTCCATCTCCGCCTGGCACCTGGCTCGCGGCCGCAACGTCGAGATGATGCGCGCACCCCTGCGTTTCGGGCTGTGGTCCACCGTGGTGTCGTTCGTGCTCGTCGCGATCGCCGGCGACCAGTTGAGCCTGGTGATGGTCGCCACCCAGCCCATGAAGATGGCCGCGGCCGAAGCGACGTTCAATACCGTCTGCGGGGCGAACGCCTCGTTCTCCATCTTCACGTTGGGGACTCCGGACGGCACGAGCGAGCTGTTCTCCATCCGGGTGCCGTTCCTGCTCAGCATCCTGTCCACGCACTCCTTGGACGGCTGCGTCGAAGGCATCAACGACCTGAACACGATGTACAGCCAGCAGATGTTCCCGCAGTTCGCCGATCAGGTCGACGGCAACTTCGCCCCCGTCCTGTGGGTGACCTACTGGGCCTTCCGGTGGATGATCGCCCTCGGCGGTCTCGCCACCCTGATCAGCGTCGTGGGCCTGTGGGTCACGCGGAAGAAGGCGACCCGCCCCGTGGCGCCGTGGATGTGGCGCGTGGCGATCTGGGCGGCACCCCTGCCGCTGCTGGGCAGCCTCGTCGGCTGGGTCTTCACCGAGATGGGGCGCCAGCCCTGGATCGTCTTCGGCCTCATGCTCACCGAGGACGGCGTCTCTCCCAGTGTTCCGGGCTGGAGCGTCCTGATCTCGCTCGTCGCCTTCACCGCGATCTACGCCGCGCTGGCCGTGGTCGAGTTCGGACTCATCAAGAAGTACGCGCAGAAGGGTCCGGACCCGCTGCCCGACCCGAACGCCCCGCGCGAGCCCGATTCCCTCGAGAACACCCCGACGACCGTCTACTAGGAGCACAGTCATGGACCTCGCATACCTCTGGTTCTGGATCGTCGGATTCCTCTTCATCGGCTACTTCGTCCTGGACGGATTCGACTTCGGCGTCGGAATGTCGTTGCCGTTCCTCGGCAAGGACGACATCGCCCGCCGGCAGATCATCAACACCATCGGCCCCGTATGGGACCTCAACGAGACCTGGGTGATCGTCGCCGGTGCGGCGCTGTTCGCCTCGTTCCCGGAGTGGTACGCCACCCTGTTCAGCGGCTTCTACCTGCCGCTCCTGCTGATCCTCCTCGCGCTCATCGCCCGCGGTGTGTCGTTCGAGTACCGGCACCAGCGCGACTCGCTGAAGTGGAAGCGCGGATTCGACCGGATGATCGTGATCGGCTCGGCCGTCCCCGCCCTGCTGTGGGGTGTGGCGTTCGCGAACATCGTGCAGGGCGTGCCCCTGAATGCCAACCACGAGTACGTCGGAACCCTGTTCACGCTGCTGAACCCCTACGGCCTCCTCGGCGGCGTCGTGACCCTGCTGCTGTTCTTCACGCACGGCGTCTACTTCGTCGCGCTGAAGACCGACGGACAGGTGCGCACCGATGCCCGGGCGCTCGCGAAGACCTCGGGCCTGCTCACGATCGTCGCCGCCGCGGTGTTCCTGGTCTGGACGATCATCCAGGCCGCCAACAATCAGGCTCCGCTGCTCCTCGGCGTCGTCGCCCTCTCGGGCATCGCGGCGCTCGCGCTCATCGGGTCCTGGGTGGCCAACCTCCGCGATCGCGAGGGAACGGCCTTCACCCTCGGCGCGATCACGATCGTGACCGCCGTGGCGGCTCTCTTCTTCGCCCTGTTCCCGAACGTCATGCCCTCGACCCTCGAAGCCGGCTCGGGCCTGACGATCGAGAACGCCTCCAGCACCGACTACACGCTGACGATCATGAGTTGGGCGGCGCTCATCTTCCTGCCGATCGTCCTGGCGTATCAGAGCTGGACCTACTGGGTGTTCCGCAAGCGCGTCACCCGCGCCCGCATCGAGAAGGCCGCGCTGGTGGCGCATTGACCGACACGACCCGGGTGCGCCCCGTCGACCCCCGACTGGTGCGATACGCCTCTGCCTCCCGCGGCTTCTTCGCGGTGAGCGCGGCGATCGTTCTCGCCCAGACGGGGGTCGTCGTCGGATTCGCCTGGACGCTGACCTCGGCCCTGGTCGGCGCGATCGACGGGCGCCCCCTGGGCGATCTGTCCGGCGTGCTCGCGGCCGCCGTGCTGCTCGTCGTCCTACGCGGCCTGCTGGTCGCGGCATCCGAGCGGGTCTCGGCCCGCGGCGCCGCAGCGGCATCGCTGCAGTTGCGCGAACGTCTCGTCGGGGCCGTGGCGGCCCTCGGTCCGGGCTGGCTCGCGCGACGCAACTCCGCCTCGCTGTCGGTGACGGCGGGCCACGGCCTCGAGGCGCTCGACGCGTACTTCGGTCGCTACCTCCCGCAGCTGGTGGCGACCGCGATCACGACGCCGATCCTCATCGGCGCGATCACCCTCGCCGATCCCCTCTCCGGGCTCATCGTCGTGCTGACGCTGCCGCTCATCCCGCTGTTCATGGTGCTCATCGGGCTCGCGACCCGGACGGTGCAGAAGAAGCAGTACGGCACGCTCGGGCGCCTCGCGGCCCGGTTCGCCGACACCGTCGAGGGGCTCGGCACGCTCAAGGCGTTCGGTCGCGAGCACCGCGCCGCCGACACGATCGAGCGGACCACCCGCGACTACAAGCGCGAGACGATGACGGTGCTGCGCGTGTCGTTCCTCTCGGGCTTCGCCCTGGAGTTCCTGGCATCCATCTCGGTCGCGATCATCGCCGTCACGATCGGGTTCCGCCTGCTCGCGGGCGACCTCAGCCTGCTCGTCGGGCTCTTCGTGCTGCTGCTGGCCCCCGAGGCGTACTTGCCGCTGCGCCAAGTGGGCGTGCAGTTCCACGCGGCATCCGAGGGCGTCGCCGCGACCGAGGAGATCTTCGACGCGCTGGATGCCGCGCGCACCGCCGACGCGACCGAGGACTCGGACTCCCCGCGCGGTTCGACCGTCGAGTTGCGGGAGGTGCGGGTCGACCGCGGCGCACACGCGATGCCGAGGGTGTCGCTGTCGGTCGGGCCGGGCGAGGTCGTGCTGCTGGCCGGTCCGAGCG
>NZ_CAKKMM010000328.1:0-4650 GCF_918698205.1 Microbacterium sp. Bi128
CTCCCGCTGCCCCCGACCATGCGCCCCCGGCCGCCCGGCGCCGATGGATCCCCCGCGCCATGGGCGGCGCCGTCGCCGTGACGGCGATCGCGGTCGCCGCGTACGGATCGATCACCTCGGCCGCCGCCGGCGACGACATCCACGCGTCGATGACGATCATCGCGCCCGCTGCGGCCGGCGGCGGGTGGGACGGCGTCGCGCGCGAGCTGCAGCAGGCGCAGAAGGCGAACGGCCTGGTCAACAACGTGCAGGTCGTGAACATGCCGGGCGCCGGCGGCACGATCGCGCTCGGCAACGTCTCGGTGCTGAACGGGCAGGCGAACAACCTCCTCGTCGGCGGGACGGGACTCCTCGCCGCGACGGTGCAGTTCAACTCGGCCGCGACACTCGACGACGTCACCCCCCTGGCCGTCATGGTCGAGGAGTACGACGTGATCGTCGTGCCGGCGAACTCGCCCTTCCAGACGCTCGACGACCTGGTCGAGGCGTGGCGCGCCGACCCGCGCGCGCTGCCGTGGACCGGGGGCGGCTCGTTCGATCAGCTCGTCGTGGCCGATCTGGCGCTCGCCGCCGGCATCCCGCCCTCGGAGATGACCTACATCTCTTCGGACGGCGGGGGCGAAGCCATCCAGGCCCTGCTGAACGGCACCGCCCAGGCGGCCGCGGGCGGCTACCCCGACAACATCGACCAGATCGAGTCGGGACGCCTGCGCGCCCTGGCGCTCGTCGCCGACGAACCCCTCGAGGGGGTCGACATCCCGACGGCGGCCGCGCAGGGGTACGACGTCACCCTCACCAACTGGCGCATGCTCGCCGCCCCGAGCGGTCTGAGCGACGAGCAGGTCGGCGACCTGACCGACCTGGTCCTCGAGTCGACGGCGACCCCCGAATGGGCCGACGCCCGCGCCCGCTACCACTGGACCGAGCGCCTCATCACGGGCGACGACCTCACGACGTTCCTCGCCGAGGAACGCACCCGCATCGAGCGACTGTACGAGGAGATGGGCCTGTGATGCCGTCGAACAACCCGACCTCCGTCTCGGCGGTCGTGGGCAACAGGCTGCGGTTCCGCCGGAACCGCGGAGCGTCCGGGATCGCGAAGGCCCTCCTCATGCCGGTCGTGCTCGCCGCGTTCGCGACCTACCTCGTCTACGGCATCGTCACGATGAAGGTCCCGGCATCCGCGGCCTTCCCCGGCCCGCAGTTCTTCCCCGGGATCATCGCGGCGGGTCTGTACGTCTTCGCGGTCCTCCTCGGAATCGGCGCCGTCCGAGCGCTCGCCGAGACCCCGCGCGCGGATGCCGCGGAGTCGGAGGAGCGCTCGGTCGGCGTCGACTGGCGGTCGTTCGCCTGGGTCGTGGGGTCGTTCCTCGTCTTCGCGTTCCTCCTCGGCATCCTGGGCTGGATCGTCGCCGCAGCATTGCTGTTCGCGGGGATCGCACGCGGCTTCGGCCACACCCGGTGGCTGTTCGCGCTGTTCGTCGGCGTGACGATCAGCTCGCTCACCTACATCGCGTTCGACATGGGGCTGGGGCTCTCCCTGCCCTCCGGCATCCTGGGATGGGCCTTCTGACATGGACGTTCTCGCTCTGCTCGGCGAAGGATTCGCCGGCGCCCTCACGTGGCAGAACCTCATCTGGGTGCTCGTGGGCTGCGTGCTCGGCACCGCGGTCGGCGTCATGCCCGGCCTCGGGTCGTCGATGGCGGTCGCGTTGCTGCTTCCCGTCACCTTCTCGCTCGACCCGACGGCCGCGTTCATCATGTTCTCGGGCGTGTACTTCGGCGGCCTGTTCGGCGACTCGATCACCGGCATCCTGCTCAATACCCCCGGGCAAGCCTCGGCAATCGCCTCGACGTTCGAGGGGCACAAGATGGCGCTGAACGGGCGGGCGGCCCAGGCCCTCGCCACCGCCGCGATCGGCGCGTTCATCGGCGGCATCGTCGCGTGCGTGCTGCTGGTGTTCTTCGCCCCGCTGCTGGCGGATCTGTCGAGCAGCTTCGGACCGGCGGAGTTCTTCGCGCTCGCGATCTTCGCCTTCGCCGCGACGTCGTCGGTCGTCACCGACAACGCCGTGAAGGGGCTCGCCTCGCTCTTCCTGGGCCTCGGGATCGCGGTCATCGGCGTCGACGGAGTCTCGGGCGCACCCCGGTTCACGATGGACTCGCCGAACCTCTTCGACGGAATCTCGCTCGTGACCGTGACCGTCGGCATCCTGGCCCTCGGCGAGGTCATCTACGTCGCCTCCCTCGAGCGCCACATCTCGAACAAGACGCTCATCCGCCCCACGGGTCGCCCGTGGCTGTCGCGGAAGGAGCTCAAGGAGGCCACGCCGGCGTGGTTGCGCGGCACAGCGATCGGGCTTCCCTTCGGTGTGATTCCCGCCGGCGGAGCCGAGATCCCGACTTTCCTGGCGTACGGCATCGAGAAGCGCCTCGACGCGCGGCGGAAGAAGCCGGTGTTCGGCACGGGTGCGATCCGCGGCCTTGCGGCTCCCGAGGCGGCGGGGAACTCGACGACCGGCATGGCGATGGGGTCGCTGCTGGCCCTCGGCCTGCCGATCTCGGCGACCGCGGCCATCATGCTCGCGGCGTTCCGGCAGTACGGCCTGCAGCCGGGGCCGCTGCTGTTCGAGCGGGCACCCGACCTGGTGTGGGCGCTGATCGCGAGCTTCTTCCTCGCAATGGTGGTGCTGCTGATCCTGAACCTGCCGTTCGCGATGCTGTGGGCCAAGCTCTTGGTCATCCCGCGGCCCTACCTGTACGCCGCGATCGCGGTGTTCTGCGGACTCGGCATCTACGCCACCTCCGGGGCGACGTTCGACCTGCTCCTGCTGCTGGGCGTCGGGCTGCTCGGTTTCCTGCTGCGCACCAACGACTACCCGCTCGCCCCGCTCATCATCGGCATGGTGCTGGGACCGCTCGCCGAGACGAGCCTGCGGGATGCCGCGATGAGCGCCAACGGCGACCTCACCACGCTCGTGCAGAGCCCGATCGCGCTGGCGATCTACGCGGTGCTCGCCGTGGTGCTGGTGTTCGCGATCCGCAATCGCGTGATGGCGCGGCGGTCGCCCGCCCGCGAGCTCGTCGACGCGTCCTGACGGGCGACCGGGGCGGCGCGGGGCGTGCGAGCCGCGTCCTGAGGGGCGGCCGGGCCGGGGCGGGGCCTGCGAACCGCGAGACTGCATCCGACTGACAACTCCACTGCAGCGCGCACCCCGGATGTCAGTCGGATGCAGTCTCGGCGAGGTCGAGCCCGCCGCGTCAGCGCCGCGACACCCGGAGCAACGCCTCACCGATCGCGGCGATCGCGGCGGCGGCCGCCAGGGCCACGGCGATCGTGATCAGCGCGGTCGCGGGGCCCGTGGCATCCAGGGCCGATCCGGCGATCACGCCGCCGATCGGGACGCCCAGCGACATCGCCGCTGTCGGGTAGGCGAGGGTCTCGGTCACGCGGCCTTCGGGGGCGCGGGCCGAGGCCACGAGGATTCCCGACACCATCACCGGCGAGACGGCCAGACCGAGGACGAGGATCGCCGCGAACAACACGGGCGCGGACCCTTGCGCCACCGGCAGCGCCAGCGCGACCACCGCGGCGAGCGCCGCGAAACCGATGTAGCGCGCGATCGGCGACAGCCGCCACGCGCGGGCTCCCGTGATCACCGATCCCACCGCGATCGCCACGGCGAGGGCGCTGAAGGCCGGACCGGCGAGCCATGGGCGACCGCCCACCTCCGCCCAGCCGACGAGCGTCACGTCGAAGGCGCCGAACACGCCGCCCAGGGCGATGCACGCCAGCGCGACGGGCACGACGCCGGCGGGCGGCCACACGAAACGGGGGCGACCCGCGGTGTCCGTCCGGGCGGGTTCGGTCCCGCGCTGCGAGGCGAGCCACACCCCGCCGACGAGCCCGAGCACGAGCGAGCCCAGCATCGCCACGGCGGGGTCGATCGCCGCCGCGACGGCCGTGATCGCCGGCGGTCCCGCGATGAACACCATCTGATCGGCGATCGTCTCCAGGGCCAGCGCGGGGGTGCGCTGCGACTCCGGCGCCAGCACCGTCCAGCGCGCGCGGACCGCTGAGGTGAGGTCGGGGGTCGCCGCCCCGGTCGCGAACGCGGCGACGAGCCACGTCCAGAACGGCGCCCCCGTCAGCACGAGGGCGAGCAGAGCGGATGCCGACAGCACGAGGCATCCGAGCGAGATCAGGATGACGCGGGCCTGGCCGTGCCGGTCCATGCGCGACGACCACAGGGGCGCCGCGATCGCCATGCCGACCACGAGCGGCGCCACCACCACCCCGGCCGAGCCGAAGCTGCCGGTCGCGGCCGAGACGAGCAGGATGATCCCGAGCGACAGCGTGGCGCGGGGGAACCGGGCGAGGATGCCGGCCGCGACGAAGGACCGCGCCCCGGACAGGCGCAGCACCTGCCCGTAGGCGCGGATGCCGGTCGCTTCGGCCGCGGTGGTCATGTGGCGGCTTCCTGCGCTCGTGCACAACTCCTGCGGATTTCGGGCCGCAAGGGTCGTGGCGTGCTGGCGCGTCGGATGTGCAGGAGTTGTGCAGGGGCGGGGGCGGTGCCGGCGGCAGGGGCGGCAGGCGCGCGGCGTCGTGCACAACTCCGGCGGATTTCGGGCCGCAAGGGCCCTGGC
>NZ_CAKKMM010000329.1:0-4637 GCF_918698205.1 Microbacterium sp. Bi128
GGGCGACCAGGTCCTGCACGCCGTACGCGGTCTGCTGCCCCCCGCGCGGAGCGAGGACGACGGTGTTCCACAGCTCCGTGAGGGCGGGGTCGCCCGGCGCGAGGGCGGCGACGGCGGACAGTCGCGCATCCTCGTCCGCGACCCGCTGCGCGGCCGTCTTCGGCGCATCCGCCGCTGCAGTGGCCTCCGGGGACGGCGTCGCCGCGACGACCGGGTCCGTCGGCGCATCGGCCTGCATCCACGGGAGGAATGTGCCCGTCTGGACGAAGTTACCCGCCAGCACGACGCCGGCCACGAGCACGACGACCGCGATCACCATCAGCACACGCGCGACTCCCCGGATGGCCGGGTGGGTGTCCCCCCGTTCCTGCGCGGTCAGCGCGCCGTCGTCAGACACCGGGTGTCTCCGCGGGTTCCGTCGTCGAATCCAGCCCGACGCTGGCCGCCGACTGCCCCTCGCCGCCGAGGCTCGCTTCGGACTGCCCCTCACCGCCCTGACTGTCGGCGGAACGCGTCAACCAGCCCTGCTTGTTCATCGTGAACAACGCGTAGACCTTGATCGGCAGCGCCACGAAGATGATGATGACCGTCACCAGCGGCAGCAGCACGATGTCCTCGGGACGCCGCCAGAGGTGCGACATGCCCCGGATGCCGCGACCGACGAACAGCCACACGATCGCCAGCCCCAGACCGAGGAGCGGATGCTCCGCCCGCACCGAGAGCGCGATATAGGCCAACGCGACGAACATCGTGAACGGGGTCAGCAGGATCTGCATCATCGTGATCTGCGAGATCAGCGGGACCTTGAAGACCCAGCCGTGGCGGATCGCCGTGAGATAGCACCGGAACGAGTTACGGCTCCACCGGACTCGCTGCTTCACGAAGGCTCGGAACGTCCCCGGGAACATCGACAGGGCGCGGGCGCTGTCCTGGTGCGCAACGCGAAAACCCTGCGAGAGCACGAGCCACGTCATCCGTCCGTCGTCGCCCGCGATGCACTCCTTGCCGAAGAACATCTCGTGCTCGAGGTCCTGCACGCGCGGCTGGATGACCGATCGACGGTAGGCCGCCGTGCGCCCGGAGGCGCAGATGATGCCGCCGAACCGCCCCATCGCGGGCGCGTAGTCGGTGTAGCGCAGGTCGATGATCCAGTCCGCCACCCGGCGCCAGATGCTGGACTTGGGCAGGTAGACGTTCTGGCGCGTGCTGACGGCCCCGACCGCCGGGTCGATGAAGGGCATCTGGACGGCGTCGAGCATCCCGTCCTCCCACGCGGTGTCCGAGTCGACGAACACGATCAGCTCGGTGTCCACCATCCGGATGCCGACCCCCAACGCCGAGCGCTTCCCGCGGTGGTGGAACATCACGACGTCCACCGTGGGCAGCTCCAGCGCCTCGATACGTCGTTGCGCTTCCACGTCGGCCACGTCGAGAACGATGATGATGCGCGACGGCCCCTGCCGCACCCACGTCTGCAGGCAGCGCAGGAGCACGTCGGGGTCCTCGTGGAAGGACGGTACGACGACCGTGGTCGTGGTGCGGTAGTCGTTACGCACCGGGCGCGAGGTCGCGGCCAGGATCTTGCGGACGATCCAGAACCCCCACGACACGATGCCGAGGTAGCCGAAGGGGAGCAGCCACATCAGCTGCTCTCCGAATGACCCCTGGCCCATCCGTTCTCCCCGGGTACGCGCGGCGAATACGCCAAAATCGGCCCGGGGAAGACAGTGAAGGTTACCGCGTTCGTATTACGTGCACGCAACGTCGGCGAGGGAGGCACCCGCCTCGACGCTGTTGTCACACGCCACGGTGTTCCCCGCGGCGCGGGCCGCACCCACCAGCGTCACTCCGAATCCCCCCGGTGCGGGCCGCAGGACACTCGATGCGACGACGTTGCCCGAACCCCACGGGGGCAGGATGACGTGGATCGAAATGGCATCCACTGGGCCCTGGACCGTGGAACCCTCCACACGCCACTCGCTCCCCTTGAGATCGACGGCGCTGTCCACCGCCGGGGACGCCCCCGTCGACAGCGACGATCCGCGGACGACGCCCGCGGTCGTCCCCTCCTTCACGTCGAGCGCCTCCGCCGTGGTGTCCCGCACGACGAGACCATCGAAGACGTTCCGGTCGCTGCGATCGGGCTCGCAGGCCGAGTACCGGCACCAGTTCGACTCGGCCGAACCGACGTAGACACCCTCGCCGAACTCCGGGTCGACCAGCCCGGTGCGCTCCACGGTGACCGAACGCACCGCATTGTCGGTGCTCCCGGCGCGGAGGTGCAGGCCCTCCTGGCCCACGTCCGAGATCGTCAGGGATGTCAGGACGCTCTGGGTCGTGGAGTCGAGGACGACGCCCTTCTGGCCTCCCCGCACCGTGAGATCGCGCACGTCCCAGAACGCGACGCCGTCGAGGTGGAGCGTGTAGCCGTCGGAGACGTCGCCACCGTCGAGCACGGTCCCGTCGGATCCGCACAACACGATCGGCGCCTCGGACGTCCCCGACGCCGTCGCGCGGAAGTGTCCGGCATAGACCCCCGACGACAACTGCAGCACCGCCCCCGGCACCGCGGCGTCCAGTGCCGTCTGCAGAGCGTCGGCGCCCTCGCCCACGGCGACGGCACCCGGGGCGCACGGCGCGGGCGGAGGCGCAATCGGGGAGGCGGGCGCGCAGGCCGACAGCGCCGCAGCACTGGCGGCGGCGAGCGCGAGCGCGGCGAGGAAGCGGTTCATCGCGTCGAGTATCCCAGTCCGCGATCGTAGGGTGGTCGCATGCCGCGCACCGCGCCCGCCTCAGGCCGTGGCGAGGAGATCCCGGAAGAACCCGTCGACGTGCGCCCGCAAGCCCTCGATGCGACGGTCGCGCGCCGCGGCGGCGTCGTGTCCGAGATACGCCGGCGGGTCCAGCCGCCGGACGTTCGCGGAGCACTCGAAGTGCGCGCACACCAGGGTGCCGACGGAGTTGCCGGCCTTGCCCGCCCGGCCGGTCCGCCGGGCCGAGAAGAAGACCACATCGTTGGGCAGGGTGACGTCCGAGCACCACGAGCACTGCGGACGCGAACGGGTGGGCTGCTCCGCCTGCCGCAGTTGCAGACCGACGGGAGCTCCGTCGATCTCGGCGACGACGAACCCCAGCAGGGGTGCCTTGGGGTCGCGCCAGCCCAGGTAGTCGAGCCGCTCCCAGGGACGATCGGCGAGATCGGCGGGGAGAGCGATCGACTTCCGCTCGCGCAGCGAGACGTTGGCGAAGCTGGATCGGAGGGTGGATTCGGTGAGGGAGATCATGACGGTCCCATCGGTGGACCGGAACGGGTCCGGTCGTGCGGCACCCGCGGCACGGCGCGGGCGATCGGATTCCTCCGCGTCGAGGAGTCTCGGCGCGGGTGGGGCGCACGACCCGGAGGGTCGCACGACATCGCCGCTCAGGCGGCGGGAACCACGGATCCGATCGAGCCTCTGCCGTCGGCGCAGATGGCGCCGACGACCCCCTCACGCCCGAAGGGCATCGATGGGGCGAAGGACGACATGCCTCGAGGGTACGCCGATCAGCTGCGGAAGGGGGCCGATCCGAGCACGCGCTCGACCGTCATCTCCAGGACGACGCGCTCGGGGTTCACCCGCGGCTGCCGGTAGCGGGCGGCGTAGAGGTCGACCGCGTGCGCGACCTCCGCGGGGTCGTCGCTGACACGCGCGCGTCCCTCGAAGCTGATCCAACGGGCACCGTCGACGGAGCACACCGATGCGCGCCCGCTCCGCTCGGCGTTGACGAACTTCTGCGTGCCGCGCGAACCGATGATGCGCACCACGCCGTCGTCGTACGTGAAACCGACCGGCACCGCGTGCACCCTCCCCGAGCGGCCGATGGTCGAGAGAGTGGCCAGGTGGTACTCGCTCAGGAAGGCGAGGGCGTCGTCGGTCAGCACGGTTCCAGCGTGCCACGTCCGGCGAGGTGCGAGACGGTCCGCGTGGCGGCATCCCATCGACGTAGGCCGATCGCGCGCGCGTCGATCGGCTCACCGCCCTCGGCCCCGAGGGCCAGCAGCGCCTCGCCGACCCGGTCGAGGGGCACACGACGGGCGAGAGTGACGTGCGGCATCCACTCCCCCACGCCGGTATGCGGGGCATCGTCGCCCGACCCGGCCCACGCGTGCACGGCGGCGTGGAGGTCGAGCAGGGCGGCGTCGGGGACGACGGATCGGGCCAGCACCCGGGAGCGGCCCCCGCCGAACAGCAGCGGAGCACCGAGCGTCATCGGGAGCGGCACCCGACGTTCGAGCGCGTCCGTGGCGACGGCCGCGACCCGCGGGCGAACGAGCAGAGTCACGTGCGGCCGGTTGCTCGCACCGGTGTGACGAGCCTGACTGGGAAGCCCCGCGTCGGCCAGGAGTCGCCATTCCCGTCGCACCGCGGCCTCGGCTGCCGCGTCGAAGACGATCTCCAGGCTGACGACGTCGCTCATCAGAACGTCATCGCGTCGACCACCATGCGGCAGCGACGAGCACGGGCTGGAAGAAGAGTCGGGCGAAGCGACGACGATCGGTATCGAGCCCGAAAGCCGAACGCCCCTTGCGCCACTGATCGACGTTGCCGGGGAAGATCGCGACGTAGAAGGCCGCCAGGGCCGCGCCGATGCGACGC
>NZ_CAKKMM010000330.1:0-4631 GCF_918698205.1 Microbacterium sp. Bi128
CCCGGGGATCACGCCGTCCGCCAACGGCACCCCGCTGGCGCTCCAGTTCGACGTCGAGGAACCCGCCCCGCACTTTTCCTACACGGGCCGCCGCGACCCGCTCCGCAGCGTCCGCCAGCTCAAGGCACGCCCCGTCATCATGGGCGCCAAGGGCAAGTGGATCCGCGGCGACGTCTCCTGGAGCACGCTGAGCTACCTGAACTACCGGCGCGAATGCAACGAGGCGCACGTCGAGTGGATGCAGGAATTCCTCGCCTCGCACACCGCTGTGGCAAACCGCCAGCACTCCGGCACCGGACTGTGGCTGGGACTGAACACCTATGCCGGCAAGAACCTCTGGAGCCTGCTGTCCCAGGCCCAGAAAATCGGCGTCGCCCTGGTGCACAGCCGCGGCACGGAGCCGGTGCGCCTGGTCGAGCAGCCTGCCGCCGTCGGGCTGAACCTGGCGCGCATCGGCACCGGCGGGGACGACGGCGGTCTGGAGCTCGCGCCGACCATCACGGTCGAAGGTGAGGTGGTGGATCCGGCGTCGGTCGGGACCATCGGCCGCCCGGCGCACGGAATCTTCCTGGCGTCCGGCGGCGGCGCCCTGCCCGGTACCGCCCCCGCCGACCCCGTCATCACCCTCGCCCCGCTGGAAAGCGGTCTCAGCGAGGAACTGCTGACCTTCGTCACGGGCGGGACCACCCTGCACATCCCCGCACGGGACGAAAGCCGCTTCCTGACCGGGTTCTACCCCAAGCTCAAGCAAACCGCCCGGGTTACCGCCTCCGACGAGTCGGTGGAACTGCCCACGCTCGCCGTCCCCACACTGTCCCTGCTGGCCAATTACGGGGCCGACCACCGGGTCCGGCTGCATTGGGAATGGCACTACACGTCCGGAAACCTCGTCACGGCGCAGCCGCTGTGGCGGCACCCGGGCGATCACGGCTACCGGGACGACCCGGCCGAGGCTCGCATCCTCGAGGCGGTCGGGCAGCCCTGGGACGTCGTGCCTGCCCTGGGCGAATCCGCGACCGGCGGCTGGGGCACGCCGCGCCTGGCGGCCACGGCAGAGCTGGCCGGACTGGACACCCTCGCCTTCACCGAGGACGTGCTCCCCCGGCTCCGCGACCTCCCCGACGTCTCCGTGGATACCTCCGGCGAGATTGCGGACTACCGCGAAGCCGACGAGGCCCCGGTGGTGGCGATCTCCACAAAGGCGACGGACAGCCGCGACTGGTTCGATCTGGGCATCGTCATCACCCTGGAGGGCCAGCCGGTTTCCTTCGCGGCACTGTTTTCCGCCCTCGCCGCCGGCCAGACCCGCATGCTGCTCCCCAGCGGGGCGTACTTCGCGCTGGACCTGCCGGAGCTGCACCAGCTGCGGGCCCTGATCGACGAGGCCCGCTCCCTGCAGGACAACCCCGGCGACAAGGACGCCCCGCTGCAGATCAGCCGCTTCCAGGCCGGGCTGTGGGACGAGCTCGCACACCTGGGCATCGTGGATGAACAGGCCGCGGCGTGGCGCGAGTCCGTGGGCGGTCTGCTTGAAGGTGGCATCAAGGGCCTTCCGCTGCCCGGGTCGCTGAACGCCGAGCTGCGCCCGTACCAGCTGGAGGGCTTCAACTGGCTGAGCTTCCTGTACCGCCACGGCCTCGGCGGCGTGCTGGCCGACGACATGGGCCTGGGCAAGACCGTCCAGGCCCTCGCACTGATCTGCGCCGCAAAAGACGCCGCCGCAGGCGATGAAGCCGGGCCCGGGTCCGGGGCCGCCCCGTTCCTCGTCGTCGCCCCCACTTCCGTGGTGGGCAACTGGGAGGCGGAAACGGCACGGTTCGCGCCCGGGCTCAGCGTGCGCGCCATCGGCGAAACCTTCGCCAAGAGCGGCTCGCACCCGGCCGAGGCGATGGCCGGAGCGGACATCATCATCACCTCCTACGCCCTGTTCCGGATCGACTACGAGGCCTACGCCTCCCAGACCTGGGCCGGGCTGGTCCTGGACGAGGCCCAGTTCGTCAAGAACCACCAGTCCAAGGCCTACCAGTGCGCCCGCAAACTGCCCGCCGCCTTCAAACTCGCCATCACCGGCACGCCGCTGGAGAACAACCTGATGGAGTTCTGGGCACTGACCTCGATCGTGGCTCCCGGGCTCTTTTCCAGCCCCAAACGGTTCGCCGAGTATTACCAGAAGCCGGTGGAGAAGAACGGTGACAAGGGGCAGCTGGACAAGCTCCGGCGGCGCGTCCGGCCGCTCATGATGCGGCGCACCAAGGAACAGGTCATCAGTGACCTGCCGCCCAAGCAGGAACAGATCCTGGAAGTCGTGCTGAACCCGCGGCACCAGAAGGTCTACCAGACCCACCTGCAGCGGGAGCGC
This sequence comes from Microbacterium sp. Bi128, assembly GCF_918698205.1. Lineage (NCBI taxonomy): Bacteria > Bacillati > Actinomycetota > Actinomycetes > Micrococcales > Microbacteriaceae > Microbacterium > Microbacterium sp. Bi128. The sequence goes on from NZ_CAKKMM010000330.1 coordinate 2,360, forward strand.
CAGAAGATCCTGGGCCTGATTGAGGACGTCAACAAGAACAGGTTCACCATCTTCCAGTCGCTGACCCTGCTCCGACAGCTGAGCCTGGATCCCTCGCTGATCGATCCCTCCCTGTCCGGGGTGCGTTCCAGCAAGCTCGATGTCCTGTTCGAGCAGCTCGCGGACCTGGTGGCCGAAGGGCACCGGGCCCTGATCTTCAGCCAGTTCACCGGTTTCCTGGGCAAGGTCCGGGAGCGCCTGGTCGAGGAGAACATCGAGTTCTGCTACCTCGACGGCGGCACACGCAACCGCACCGACGTCGTGAACGAGTTCAAGAACGGCGCCGCACCGGTGTTCCTCATCAGCCTCAAGGCCGGCGGCTTCGGCCTGAACCTCACCGAGGCCGACTACGTGTTCCTGCTGGACCCGTGGTGGAACCCGGCATCGGAGGCCCAGGCCGTGGACCGGACCCACCGGATCGGCCAGGCCCGGAACGTCATGGTCTACCGGCTGGTCGCCAAGGACACGATCGAGGAGAAGGTCATGGCGCTCAAGGCGAAAAAATCCCAGCTCTTCGCCGACGTCATGGAAGGCGACGCACTCACCGGCGGCGCCCTGACGGCGGAGGACCTGGCGGGGCTGTTCAACGACTGACGCTGACCAACCCGGAAGCAGCGCTTCAGCTGCGCTTCAACCAAGATACGGCCGACCGGGGTCCGCCCGCAGCCGGGCCAGCAGCGTCGCGGCGATTAGCGCCGTCGTCATTTCCAGCGCGATGACTGCCAGCAGCGCCCCGGAACCCGACGGCGCCGCGCCGGCCCCTGCGGCCACTGCGGCGGTTCCATGGTGACTGTGGCCCGTGCCGCCGGCTCCCGTGCCGAGGAGCAGGACCGCGTGAACCGCGGTCATGGCCAGCGCCGCGGCCATCACCTGGCGAAGGGCCCTGAGCCTGCCGTGGCGCCAGATGTGCACGGCGCACGGCAGGCACACTGCCACCATGGCGAGCATGAGCACGTTCAGCCAGGTCCCGTGCTGGTTCCCGGCGGCCAGCCACAGATGCGCGAGGCACGACGCCGCGGTCACGGCGGCGCAGATCCGGGAATGGAAGACGACGCCGGCGGGGCCGGCCCGGCGGCCCAAGCTGGCTGCGACACTCACGGCGTCGGCCTAGCTGTGGCAGTGTGCGCCGGCGTCGCCATCGCCATGGCAGCCAGAGGACTGTTGAGCGTTGGCCGGCACGTCCAGCACGGGGCTGCGGTCGAAGAAGCCCTCGGGCCGGAGCTTGAAGCCGACCGTGTCCACCGGCATGATGGGCCAGTCCTCCGGACGCGGGAAGTGGGTCAGGCCGAAGGTGTGCCACACCACGATGTCCTGGCCGTCGATGTCGCGGTCCTGGGCAATGTAGGCCGGCAGGCCTGCTCCCCCGGCGTGCTGGTTGACGAAGTCGCCCGTGGGGTACCGCTCCTCCTCCGCGAACCGCGTGACCCACAGGTCCTTCGTGGCAAAGGCGGCGCGCCGGGCGATGGAGGACTCCGGGTCTGCCAGGAGAGTGGGCTGGCCCTGGGCGTGGAGCTTGTATCCCACGGGATCGCCCAAGCGGTTGCGTGATTCCGGGTTGGAAATGATCCAGGTCCGGCCGCTGCGCGCGTCGGCTTCCCGGACGGCTTCCGACTCGCGCGCCAGGACAGTCCGCTTCCGTGAGAACGCGTTGCCGCGTTCGTTGCCCTCGCCCATTCCCTGGCGGACCACATCCTCTTCCTCGACCCGGTTGGTGAGGCCGTCGACCGCCATGTCCAGCCGCGCGCTGAACAGGTGCTGGTGGTACGGGGCGCCCAGGCCCGGAGCCAGTTGGGAGATATTGGCCGAGCCGCCTTCGGGGTAGGCGGAGGTGAAGACCACGCCGGTGGCCTTGGCCTCGAACTCGATGGTGCCGTCGAGGTAGAGGTACCAGTAGAAGCCGTAGTCGTAGTTACCGATGGTGGTGAAGAACGAGATCACCAGGCGGCGGTTGCGGCGGGTGTAGTTGATGCCCGTCCAGAGGTCGCTGTGCTTGGCCAGGATCCCCCAGTCTTCCTCGTGCATGCAGATGCCGTTGCGGATCTCGCGGGGGTTGCCGAAGGCGTCGCTGATGACGGGGCTGAGGTAGGTGATCTCGCCGAGGCAGTCGCAGCCCAGTTCCAGGGAGTTGGCGTACTGGCCCACGAGGTATTCGCCGGTGTCGAAGTAGTTCTGCCACGACCGGATCGGCGACGGGTCCCCGTACGGGACCACCATTTCGGCGATCGATGCGCGG
>NZ_CAKKMM010000331.1:0-4607 GCF_918698205.1 Microbacterium sp. Bi128
GGTCAAGGACGAGGCCGCCAAGAAGGACGCCAAGAAAGCCCGCGCCAAGGCCGAATAGCGGCACGCGCTTTCTCCCGACCCCTCTTTTCAACCCGCGGACGCAGGACTACGCTCGCGGAATGGGTCGGGGCCGCCGGTCCGATCCCCTCCATATCCCAATTCACCTGCCACCGGCGGCGTATCGGGAAGGAACAAGGCCATGGGCTTCAAGATCGGATATTTTGTCGGGAGCCTCTCGAGCAATTCCATCAACCGCACCTTGTCCAGGGCGCTGATCCGGCTTGCACCCGCGGAACTGGAGTTCACGGAGATCCCCATCAGGGATCTGCCGTTGTACAGCCCGGATTTTGATGCCGCTTTCCCACCCGTTGGGCAGGCCCTCAAAGATGCCATCTCCGCTTCCGACGGCATCCTGTTCGTCTCGCCCGAATACAACCGGTCCATCCCCGGAGCGCTCAAAAACGCCATCGACTGGGGATCCCGGCCCTGGGGCACGAACTCCTTCGCCCGCAAGCCCACCGGGATCATCGGCGCCTCCCCGGGCGGCATTGGGACGGCCGTGATGCAGTCCTCGTTCCGCAGTGTGCTGAGCTTCCTCGACGCGCCGCAGCTGAATGCTCCGGAGGCGTACATCCGCTTCGTCCCGGAGGCCTACGGCGAGGACGGCGAGGTCAAGGACGAGGCTACGGCCGGGTTGCTGCGCCACTATATGGAGGAGTATGCCTCCTTCGTGGCGCGGGTCCTGGCCGCCAATGCACCGGGCCATATCGGCGACGAGCACCCGGACAAGGACAAGACGAGCCGTTAGGCAGAGTCAGGGCGCGGTTCTCCGGCATCTAGTCCTGGTGCAGCTGCACGAAGTTCCCGCAGCCGTCATCCAACACCACACTGGTCCCGCCGGGCCCCTCGGACGGTTCCCCCTGGAACATCACGCCCTTGGCCGCCAGCCGGTCGTATTCGGCGCGCACGTCCGGCACGCCAAAGACGATCGCGGGAATCCCGGCGTCGTGCAGACCGTTCATGTAGGCCGCGCCGATCGGGTTGTCACTGGGTTCCAGCAGCAGTCCGGCGCCTCCGGCACCATCCGCATCCTTGATGATGAAGAGGTTGTGCTCCGGCATGGCCATCAGCGTTTCGAAGCCCAGCGTGCCGGTGTAGAACTCATGGGCCGAGGCTGGATCCTTGACGTGGATACTGCACATTTTCAGTCGCATGGCCCCTAGGCTACGCCGGGAGGCTCGGGGTAGGAACCGCGACGCGGCCTCCGCACCGGGCCTTGGCGCCTGGGTTTGCGTCAGCGCTGGCGCCGGGCATTGCCCCGGCCCGGCAGGCATTGACGGCCCCGCCGCCAGGGATTCCAATGGAACTAGCGGAACAGCGCCCGCCCGGGACCGTTCCGGGGAGGTGTGCAATGACGCTTTCACTATCCGGCGCCCTCGCGGCCTGGCAGTTCCTGGCCCTCGCCATTCTGGTTGCCGGGGCAGCGTTCGCCTCGGTCTATTTCGCCCGCAAGCACCTGGCGGCCGACGACGGGCCTTCCGAAGGCGCGGACGGCGCGTTTTGGGACGCATTCGCCGGACTCGCCGTCATTGTGCCCGCCATCGTCCTGGCCTCCTCCACATGGCCCTGGGCCGGCCTGGCGCTCGGGATGCTGGCCGCGGGGGCTGCCCTGGCGGCCGTGGCTGCGGCACCTCGGCTGCTCCGCCGGCAGGAAGCCCGCCGGGCCAGCCGGGAAACCCGGCTCTTGAACGAGGCGGCCGCCGCACGGCACCGGAGCGCCCTCGCCCGGTGGCAGCGGTACGAACTGGATCCGGGGTTCTCGATTGACTATCCCGCGATGAGCGATACCCGGCAACCGGAAACCGCGGCACTGATCCGGGCGATCAAGGCCGCCGAGGGCCTCGGCGGCCGTACGGACCGCGCCTGCACCGATGCCGCCTACGCCCCGGCCGTGGAACGGCTGGAACATGCCCTCGCTGCCGCCGAACGCGCGGCCGGCGTCAGCGCCGCCGGGCCGCCTGGCCCGGACCACGCGCACGGCTGATTCCCCGGAATTGCCGATCCGGCAGTTCGCGGCCACCTTGGAAAGGTTCCATCATGACTGACATCACGATCATCGGCAGCGGCAATATGGCACGGGCGATCGGAACCCGGGCTGTCGCCGCCGGGCGCTCCGTCCAGATCTTGGACCGGACGCCGGAGAATGCCGCCAAGCTCGCTGCTGAACTTGGCGGCACCACCAGCTCCGGCGGCCTGAGCGAGGTTCCCGAGGGAGACATCGTCGTCCTCGCGCTGTACTTCGGCCCGGCCAGGGAAGTTGCCACGCATTTCGGCGACACGCTCAGCGGCAAGACGGTGGTGGACATCAGCAATCCGATTGACACCGAAACCTTCGACTCGCTGGTGGTCGCCCCGGGGACGTCGGCGGCGGAGGAAATCGCCGGACTGCTCCCGGGCGCACGGGTGGTGAAAGCCTTCAACACCACCTTTGCCGGCCCGCTCGGGTCCGGGGCAGCCGGCGGCCAGCCGATGGATGTCTTCATCGCCTCGGACTCCGAAGAGGCCCGCAACGAGGTTGCGGTCTTCGCCGAAGCCGCCGGGCTGCGTCCGCTCCAGGTGGGCGGACTGCGTCACGCCCGAGAACTCGAGGGCTTCATGCTGCTGGTCATGGCGCTGCAGGCCAACCCCGCGTATCCAACCTTCAACTGGGGCACCGGCCTGAAAATCACCGACTAGGAGCAGTCCGGTCCCGATCGGCCGTCATAGGCCCAGAGCGGTGATATCGAGCGGCAATATCCACCGGTGAGACCGGGCGGTGGCCCGGGTTCGGCGCGCTACAGCTCGACCGTTCCGCTGTTGCCCACGCTCATCCGGCTGTTGGTCACCTTGGACTTGATCCACTGCAGCACGGTGGCCGCCGTGCCGCCCGGGCTGGTCCAGTACTCGGCGGAGTCCGAGTCGACGTGGAGCAGGACCACCTCAGGGGTGTCCGGCCCGTCCGGGAACCAGGCCTCCACCACCTGATTCCACATGTCGTGGATCAGTTGCCGGTCAGTGACCACTTCAGCGGTCCCGGCCACCGAAACCCACTCGGTGCGCTTGCCGAAGGAGACGTTCACCGCCGGGTTGGCGCGGATGTGGGCCACCTGAGAGGTGGTCGCCGACGTGAAAAACCACATGTCGCCGTCGTCTTTGACCTCCTGGACGGCCAGTGGCCGGCTGACGAGCGCGCCTGCTTCGTTGATGGTGGTGAACATTCCGATGTGCGAATCGTTGATGATGTCCGTGACCTTGCTGATGCTTTCGGCATCCGACATGCTCTCACCTCGTTCTGGTTCCAACGGAGGAAGGTCCCCCTCCGGACAGCCTATTGGTAAGTGTGCTTACTTTCCAATGGCTGCCGGCCGGAGACCTTCCCGGGACCTTCCCTGAACCGGCAGTGGACTCAGTGCCCGCGGGTCAGGACCTGGCCCCTGAAGAACTCGGGGCGGAGCTTGGCCATGACCAGCATGAGCACCACGCCCAGCAGGAGGACGCCCATGCCCAGGATGAAGACCAGCCCCACACCGCCGATCGACGACCCTGATCCGTACGCGGGATCCATGGAGTCGTAGGCGGTCTTGACGAACATGACCAGCAGGATGACGCCGCCCAGGAGTGGCGCGAGGAACTTGAAGAAGAAGGCCCTCGCTCCGCTGAACGCCTCGGCGCGGAAGAACCAGACACAGGCCAACGCGGTGATGCCGTAGTAGAAGCAGATCATCATACCCAGGGCCGTGATGGTGTCCCACAGTGCGTTTTCCGACGTGGTCCGGGTGATGACATAGAACGCCGCGGCCGCGATGGCAGAGGCGATCGTGGCATAACTCGGCGACTTGTATGTGGGGCTGATCCTGCCGAACTTCTGCGGCAGCGCCCGGTAATGGCCCATGGACAGCAGGGTGCGCGCCGGCGAGACAAATGTGGACTGCAGAGACGCGGCGGAGCTGCTCAGGATAGCCAGGGACATCAGGATGGCGAACGGGCCCATTACCGGTCCCGCCAGAACGGCGAAGATGCTGCCCTGGTTCTCCGGGTTGCCGGTGCCCAGCCCCGTGTCGCCGACGCCGGCGTAGCTCAGCGTGGCCAGGGCAACCGTCATGTAGATGATCACGATGACCAGCACGGTGATCGTGGCGGCACGTCCCGGCGTGACGTCCCAGCCCCAGTAGATGAAGATGGACAGCGAAACGCCGGCGGCGAAGGCGGAGAAGGATCCCACGGCGAACGGGTTAAACCAGTCCGGGGAGATGGCCGTGGCGTCAAAGGCGGTTCCGTTGGCGACGTGGCTGAACGCTGAGATCGAGAACCAGGCGAGGACCAGCAACTGAAATCCCACGAGAACGTACTGGACGGTCTTGGTGGTTTCCATGCCGCGGTAGGAGATCCAGCACGCGAGGGCGATAAACACCAGCGTGGTCGCGATATTCAGCGGCAGGTTGGTGGTGAGGTCGGCGAGTTCGGGATTGCCGAAGATCTGCGCCAGCATGAGGTAGAAGAAGTCCACCGCTACGGCGGCCAGGTTCGAGAGCACGATGATGGTGGCGGCGATGAGTCTCCAGCCGCCC
>NZ_CAKKMM010000332.1:0-4604 GCF_918698205.1 Microbacterium sp. Bi128
TCGGATTTGGGTTATTCCACCATGTTGTTCTTCTTTATTGTCAGTGGGGTCTATTTGCGGCTGGTGACGATGCCGACGGGCAGGACGGTGCCGATGCCCTCGGCGCGGGCGCGGTTAACGAGCATCTCGGCAACAACGATGTCCTGCAGGCCGGAACCGGTCGACTTGTAGATACGGATCCCGTGCTCCGCGTCGATGGCGGTTTCGCCGGTCAGGACGGCATTGAGTGTGACAATGAGCGAATCGACATCGACGCCGTGTGCCCGGGCCGCGATCATGTCCCCGCTGCCGTGCACGACCTCGTCACGGGTGTCCACCACGACGACCGCGGCGCGGGCGATCAGCTCCGCGGGCAGCTCGCGTTGTGCGGGGGTCGTGGAACCGATCGAGACCACCGCGGCGTTCGGGCCGACCCATTCGGCCAGCAGCGTAGGGGACTCGTCGCGGGAGCGTGCCGCGCACAGGATGAGATCCGCGCCTTCCGCGGCCTCGCGGGCCGAGCCGACAGCTCGTGCGGGTGCGCCGAACGTGCCGTCGAACTCGCGTGCAAAGGCCTCGCGGTTGGCAGGGGTCGGACTGAACACACGGATGTCGGCGAACTCAAGCAGGTGGGAAAAGGCTGTCAGGTGGGAACGCGCCTCAAAGCCGGAGCCGATCACACCGACGATCAGCGGCCGCTGCGGCACGATCGTGGAGGTGCCCACGGCAGTGGTCGCTGCGGTGCGCAGGCCGGTGACGCGATTTCCGTCCACGAGAGCCACCAGATCCGCGGTGTCCTTGTCGAAGAGTGAAATCAGATAGCTGACGCGCAGGCCGTCCGCGAAGGACCCGGCGATTGACTTTGCGCCGAACAGTTGGCCGTTGGGCGGCACCGAGGGCATGATCCGCAACCATTCGCGAGGTGTCTGGGCGAAGATCCTTCCCGGTGTGCCGCCCTCGTCGTCGGGGGCCTTGTAGGCGGTGCGGATGGCTTCGATCGCCCCGGCCCAGTCCGAAAGGCTGGCGACGTCGGCGTCGGTGAGAAAGAGCGGAAGATTGTTCGGTAACTCGCCATTGGTGCTCACGGGGGCACTCCTTGGATGTCGGGCAGCCGGTCCACGGGCTGCGGGCGTGGGTGGATTTACTGAGTAGACCCAAATAGTATCCGATACGAATCGTATCCTATATAGTCGTGACAGAGAACACGTCTCCAGGAAAGGATCCCAACCATGGCAATCGCAACCGTCAATCCGACCACCGGTTCGACCGAAATGATGATTGAGCCGCACTCGGCCGAGGAAGTCCAGGATCGCATCGCGGAAGCCGCCGAAGCGGCGCGGCTCCTGCGCGGCAGCACGTTCGCCCAGCGTGGGCAGTGGATGCTCGCCGCGGCGGACATCTTGGAGGGTCAGGCGGAGGGCCTGGGCGAATTGATCACCGTCGAGATGGGCAAGCCGATTGCGCAATCGATTGCCGAGGTGCACAAGTGCGTCAAGGCCATGCGTTTCTACGCCGAGCATGCCGGGGAATTCCTGGCCGATGCCCCGCTGGCGGACCCGTCAACTGTCGGCGCAACCCGCGCGTGGACTCGCTACGAACCGCTGGGCACCGTCCTGGCGGTCATGCCCTGGAACTACCCCCTCTGGCAGGTCATCCGGTTTGCGGCCCCGGCGCTTATGGCGGGCAACTCCGGCCTGCTCAAGCATGCCTCGAACGTGCCCCAGGCGGCGCTCTTCCTTGACACGCTCTTTGAGCGGGCAGGGTTCCCGCGCGGCTCCTTCCGCACTCTGCTGATCGGCGGCTCCGAGGTGGCCGGCGTCCTGGCCGATGCGAGGGTCAAGGCGGTCACCTTGACGGGTTCCGAGCCGGCGGGGCGCTCCGTTGCCTCCATTGCCGGGGACCATGTGAAGAAGGCCGTGCTGGAGCTCGGTGGGTCGGACCCTTTCATTGTCATGCCCTCGGCGGACGTCTCGGCCGCGGCGGCGACCGCCGTGCGTGCGCGGATCAGCAACAACGGCCAGTCCTGTATTGCAGGCAAGCGCTTCATCGTGCACACCGAGGTCTATGACGCGTTCGCCGCCGAATTCGTGAAGCTGATGTCGGAGCTTGTCGTCGGGGACCCGCTGGATCCCGCGACCCAGGTAGGGCCCTTGGCCACCCTGTCAGGGCGCGATGAGCTGGCCGGGCTCGTTGAGGACGCCCGCGCCCTGGGTGCCCAGGTGCTGACCGGCGGGGTGACTCCCGGGGGCCCCGGCTTCTTTTACGCCCCCACGGTGCTCGCCGGGCTCAGCGACGGGATGCGGATCATCCAGGAGGAGACCTTTGGGCCCGTCGCCTCGCTCTATCGTGCGGCGGACCGCGAGGACGCCCTGCGGATCGCCAATCAGACCACCTTCGGGCTTTCCAGCGCGGTCTGGACCAGCGACGCCCAGGAAGAGGAATGGTTCACGGCCAATCTTGACGCCGGCGCGGTGTTCGTCAACGGCATGACCGTCTCGCACCAGGAGCTTCCGTTCGGCGGGATCAAGCGCTCCGGGTTCGGGCGTGAGCTCGCCGCGGACGGCATCCGGGAGTTCTGCAACCTCAAGACCGTCTGGAAGGCCTGAGTCGCAAGGCTAGACGCGCATTCAAGCCCACCCGTGCCCTTGTGCGGCTAAGTGATGCATGTTACTTTTTATTCGAAACGATACGTACTGAACTTGAAGGAGCAAGATGGCTAACGTCAACGTCGACGTGGTAGTGATCGGGGGAGGGCCTGTAGGAGTCACTGCGCTGGCCTTGCTGGGGCGCGCAGGTCTGACCGCCGTCGGGGTGGAGCGTGATGTCCAGGTTTGGCCAACTGCCCGCGCCGTGCACTTTGATGGTGAAACCTTCCGCACCCTCCAATCGCTGGGCGTGGCCGAGCGCTTTGCCGAGGCCACGTTGCCGATGGCCTCGTTCCACATCGAGAACGAGGAGCGCGAAGTCCTGGTGTCGGTGCCGACCGGTCAGCTCGGCACCCAGGGTTGGCACGATGACCTCACCTTCCACCAGCCGGACATCGAGGTCCTGCTGCAGGAGGTCGTCGAGGAACTGCCCGGTGTCGAGCTGCGCCGCGGCATGACCGTGCTCTCGGTACGCAACGCCGAAGAGGGCGTCGAGGTTGCGGTGCGTGACGCGGGCGGTGCGGAGTCCCTTATTCGCGCCCGTTGGGCCATCGCCGCGGACGGCGCCCGCTCGCAGAGCCGCAAGGCACTGAACATCGAGACCGAAAAACTGGGCGAGGATGCGCAGTGGCTGGTCGCGGACGGGATCCTTGAAGACAGCCCGGGCCTGTCGTCCGACATGATCTTCCTGGGCCACCACACACGGCCCGCCCTGTGGATCCGCCTCCCCGGCAAGCGGGTGCGGATGGAGTTCATGTTGATGCCGGGGGACGAGCCTGAGGTAATTGCGACCCCCGCGGGCGTTGAGCGGATCAGCCACGGCGTGCTGCCGGCAGACAAGTTCACCGCGGACAGGCTGGCGACCTACACGTTCCGGGGACGCATTTCCCGACAGTGGCGTGCCGGGAACATCTTCTTGGCAGGCGACGCCGCACACCAGGCCCCTCCGCTCTTTGGGCAGGGCCTGTGCGCCGGATTGCGCGATGTTGCCAACCTGGTGTGGAAGCTCGACGCCGTCAAGCGCGGCGCGGCCGATGATTCTCTCCTTGACACCTATGAATCCGAGCGCCTGCCGCACGCTCGGTTCTGGGTCGAGCAGGCGGTCAACGCGGCCAGCTTCCTGCAGACCACCGACGCCGAGGTCGCCAAGCAGCGTGATGCCTTCATCAGGGCGAACCCGGCGGCGTCGGCACCCGTTGCACCCCCGCTGGGACCGGGCCTCCACGAGGGTGGCACCGACGAACGTGCCGGACGCCTGAGCATTCAGCCGATCCTCGCCGACGGGGTGCGCCTGGATGACATGGTGGATTCCCGCTTCCTGGTGGCAACCACCCCCGAGCTCTACGCCGGGCTCCCGGCCCCGCTGCGCAACCAGTTGGAGGAAAACGACGACGTTGTGGTGCTCTTCGATCCGGCCAAGGTCGGCCAGATACTTGAGGCCGCCGGTGCCCGGTTGGTCGTCGTTCGTCCGGATCGCTACATCCTGGGCCTCGGCGACACCCCCGAGGCCCTGGAACGCCTCATCGGCAGCATTCCGCAGGTCGGCCGCAACGTGCCGGCACCCATCTAAACCCACATCCGCGTCTAACAGACAGAACACAGGAGACCATCATGGCATTCAGCCCGATCACACACCTGAGGCATTTCGACATCGCGGTGCCCGACTACCAGAAGCAGGTCGAGTTCTACAAGAACCACTGGGGACTCACCGAAATGGAGAACGACGGCGGCGTGACCTACTTCGCCGCCGAGGGCTCCCCTGAACAGTATTCGGTCCGCGTGCGCAAGGCCGAGGAGAAGCGCCTTGACATGGTCGCGTTCGGCGCGGCGGACAAGGCCTCGGTAGACCAACTCGCCTCGGACCTCATTGCCAAGGGCGTGAAACTCATTGGGGAACCCGATGACGTCCAGACCCTCGGCGGGGGATACGGCTTCCGCTTCTTCGACCTGGAGGGACGCACCATCGAGGTCTCCTCCGAC
>NZ_CAKKMM010000333.1:0-4598 GCF_918698205.1 Microbacterium sp. Bi128
TGCTGGATCACCTCGACGGCCGACGTTTCGCGCCGGGTCACGTACAGCAGCTGGCCCAGCTGGGCGAACAGGGCCCGGACAAAGGGGTTGCCGGACGCCTTCAGGACGGCGTCGTGGAAACCAATGTCCGCCTCTACGAAGCGGTCCAGGTCGCCGGAGTCGTGGAAGCGCTTCATGTCCGCGATGCACTCGCGCATGCGCTCGGCCTGCTCCGGGGTATAGCGTTTGGCGGCGAGCGCCGCGGCCCCGGTCTCCACCATGCGGCGCATCTCAATCAGTCCCACCGAGACCTGGTCGGCCGCATTGCCATGGGAGGCTGCCTTGAAGATCGCGTCCAGGCCGGTCCAGTTGTCCGTGGGATTGACGAAGGTTCCCCGGCCGGCCTTCACATAGAGGATGTTTTGCGCCCGGAGGGCTTTGAGGGCCTCACGCACGGTGAGCCGGCTAACGCCGTAGGCCTTGGCGATGTCGGCCTCGGGCGGAATCGGGTTGTGGGGCAGGAGCTTTCCGTCAAGGATTTCGGTCAGCAGGCCGTCGACGAGATCGTCGACCAGTGTCCTGCGGCCCATCCCAGTTCCCACCTTCAGTCTCGTTTCGTGCTGCCATCCACATTACCCATGTCCGGGTGCGCAGCCATGTAGGCGTCGAGCTTGGCAAGCGTCTGTTCCAAATTGACCGGATGGCGGCGCAGGTAGCCGGCCAGCCGGAGAAAGCTCTTTCCACGGACCCGCCGCGCGTCCCATTGCTCGGTCACCAGCGTGCCGGGGGTACCGTCCGGGCCCGTGGCCGGATCCAGCAGGTAGCGCCACACGTGGCCGTAGAAGTGCCGCCACGCGATCCTGTGGCCTTCCTCGAACTCGCAGACCCTGTTCAGGATCTTGTAGTTCACCCGCATGCGCATTTGCATGCCGAACCTGGCGCCGAGGTACAGCCGTCCGGGCCCGCGCGGCTGGACGCCCTTGACCGTGTCCGAGCCGTCGATCACGCTGTGCAGGGCAGGCGTGGCGAGCACCTCGAAGATGGCTTCGGGGGCGGCGGCGATGTACCGGCTGCGGGACACGAGATAGCGGGGATTCATCTAGTAATCCTAGTCCGCGATCGTGTTGCAGAATGAGGCATGCAGACTTCCCGCTACCCCCTTCGCGGCCGGCCGCGCATCGGCGTTCCCGTCCGCCTCAGCAGTTCCTCCGATCCCGACCCGCGCGTGGCGGAAGCCAACGCATTGTTCGAGTACATCGTGGGGCTGCTGCGCGAGGGCGGCGGCGAACCGGTGCTGCTCGACGCTTCGGGGCCCGACGACGGCGGCCTCGCCGCGGCGATGGCCTGCCTTGACGGCGTCGTCCTTCCCGGCGGCGGCGACCTCGACCCCGCCCTCTACGGCGAGCTGCGCGGTGACGTCTGCTACGACGTCAGCCCTGGCCAGGACGCGCTGGATCTCGCCGTGGCGCGTCTTGCGATCGACGCCGGGCTGCCTGTGTTCGGCATCTGCCGCGGGCATCAGCTGCTCAATGTGCTTTACGGCGGGACGCTCATCCAGGACATGGCGCCGGGGACGGTGGCGCACCGCGAGCCCGCGCCGGTGCACGGGGCCGGCCCGTGGGCCTGGCATGAGGTGGCGGTGCGGGCCGGCTCCAGGGTGGCCGCGCTCTACGGCGGCGGTTCCGGTGCCGTGAACGTGAAGATCGCCTCCGGCCACCATCAGGCCGTGGCCCGGGTGGCCGGAGGGTTGCAGGTGACGGCCGTGGCCGAGGACGGGACCGTCGAGGCGCTGGAGGATCCGGAGCGCTGGGTGGCCTCGGTCCAGTGGCACCCCGAGGCCCTGGAGCTCCCGGCCGGGGAGCGGCTCGCGCCGTTCCGGGCCTTCGTCGAGGCGTGCCGCACCCGGCCCTGAGCCGGACGCCCCGGTCCGTAATCAGCTGCCGACGCTCACCGTCACCTTGACCGGGGCACCGGTGGCCAGCGATTCCTGGGCGGCATCGGCAACCCGGGAGGCCGCGACGGCGTCTTCCGGAGTGCATGGATTCTCCCGGCGGCCAAGGATCAGTTCGACGAACGCCTCCATTTCGGAACGGTACGCCGTCTCGAACCGCTCGGCAAACGTCAGATGCGGCTTCCCCGCGGGGAAAGCGATCCCCGCTTCGGCGGAGGCCAATGCCGTCTTGTCGTCCAGGCCCACCATCAGCGAGCCGCGGGAGCCCTGGATTTCCAGCCGGACATCATGGCCCGCCCCGTTGTAGCGGGTCGCCGAAACCGTTCCCACGGTGCCGTCGTCGAACGTCACCAGCGCGAGGGCCGTGTCCACATCGCCGGCCGCACCGATGGCCGGATCCCCGTTGTTGGAGCCCTTGGCGTAGACCTCGACGATTTCGCGGCCTGTGAGCCAGCGGAGGATGTCGAAATCGTGGACCGAGCAGTCACGGAAGAGCCCGCCGGAGCTGGCCAGGAACTCGACCGGGGGCGGCGTCATGTCGCAGGTGACGGCACGCAGGGAATGGATCCAGCCCAGCTCGCCGGCCTGGTAAGCGCGGCGGGCTTCCAGGTAGCCGGCGTCGAACCGGCGCTGATGCCCGATCTGCACCACGCCGTTCCGGTCCCGGATGTAGTCGAGCACCGGCAGGGCGTCGGCCACGTTCAGGGCCACGGGCTTTTCGCAAAACACCGGGATCCCGGCGTCCACGCCGGCCTTGATGAGCTCGGGGTGGGTTCCGGTTCCGGTGGCGATGACCAGGCCGTCCAGCCCCGAGGCCAGCAGCGCCTGGACCGAGGGCAGGAATTCGGCACCGAGAACGCGTGCCACCGTCCGGGCGTGCTCTTCGGCGACGTCGGTGAGGCGTAGGCGGACACGGATCCCTTGTGGGTTCAGGACCTCGTTGAGGGCGGCGATGTTGTTGGCGTGCATGACCCCGATCCGCCCAACGCCGGCGAGTCCAAGGATTACGTCTTTCATACTTCTACTCTCATGTTTGGTGCGGGCACGGTGAACGCCGCACGGAAGGCCTCCAGGGCCGCATAACTGTCGCCACTGGCCCACGCTTCCATGCCCACGGTTCCTTCGTAGCCTGCGTCCGCGAGCGCCCTGGCCACGGCCGCGTAGTTGATTTCCCCGGTTCCGGGTTCGCAACGGCCGGGAACGTCTGCCACCTGGATTTCGCCGAGGTATGGCAGGGCGGTCCGGACGAGCTCGACCAGGTTCCCCTCCCCCATTTGGGCGTGATAGAGATCCAGCATGAGCCTGGCGTTCGGGTGCCCGGCCGCCTGCACGAGCGCCAGGGTGTCCTTGGCCCGTGCCAGCGGGATGCCGGGGTGGTCCCGGATGGTGTTGAGGTTCTCGAGGCAGAACGTCACCCCGTGCTTCTCACCGAGCTTCCCGAGCCGTTCCAGGGTCCGGGCGCCGGTGGCCCACATGTGTCCGCTGGAGCGGTAGACAGGCCGCGCCGCGTGGCCGTCGACGAGTTCCGCCGGGTGGACCACCAGACGGCTGACGCCAAGTTCCAGGGCGGTGGGGATCAGGGACTCGGCGGTCCGCACCACCTCGTCCGCCGTGTCCGGATCCACGAGGCTGCCGGAGCTGTATCCGGTCATGGAGGAGAACACCGCCCCGGTGGCCTTGAGCGCGCCGATGTCCTTGGGCCGCGAGTCCCAGAGTTCGACGTCGAAGCCGGCCTCGTGGAGCCGGCGCACCCGCTCCGTGAACGGCAAGTCCGTAAAGACCATCTCAGCGCACACGGCGAGCCGCATCAGAGGACCACGTTCTCGTTGACGGCCACTGTGTTGACCGTTGCCGGGGTCCCCCGCTTGACGGACTCTATGCAGGCCAACGCCACGGCCAGTGCGCGCCGGGCGTCGCTGGCTCCCGGAGTGAGAGTGAAGGGCTTCGACTCCGGAGCGGTACCGTCACGCCGGGCGCGCACGGCGTCGGCGAAGTCAGCCAGCTCGTCTGTATAGGCCTGCCGGAAGAGCTCGACGTTCAGCCGTGGGGTGTCGGCGGACATCCCCTCGGCGGTGAACCGGCGGGCGGCGGTTTCGGTGGCGCGGCCGGCCTGGACCATGCCCTTGGAGCCGAAAACCTCGCCGCGGATGTCGTAGCCGTACAGCGCGCTGAAGTTCGCCTCGGCGACGGCGATCGCGCCGTTGCTGTAGCGGATGGTCACGACGGCGGTGTCCAGGAACCCCTGGTCCCGCAGTCCCGGCTCCACAAGCGCGTCGGCAACCGCATAGACCTCCACAGGTTCGGCGCCTTCGTTGAACCAGTTCAGGGTGTCGAAGTCGTGGATCAGGGTTTCGAGGAAGATGGTCCACGCGGGGATCCTTGCGGCGTGGCCGATGCTCCCCGTGCCCGGGTCCCGGGTCAGCGAACGAAGCAGTTGCGGCTGCCCCACGATTCCGGCGGCGAGGTCCTTCTTGGCCGCTTGGAAGTCTGCGGCGTACCTGCGGTTGAAGCCGATCTGGAAGTGCACCCCGGCGGCGTCGACGGCGTCAAGGGCCGCGTCGAGCTCCTCGAGCCCCTGACCGGCGGGCTTCTCGCAGAAGACGTGTTTTCCGGCCGCTGCGGCCTGGCCGATCAGGGCGGAATGGAAACGCGCGGGGCTGGCGATGAC
>NZ_CAKKMM010000334.1:0-4594 GCF_918698205.1 Microbacterium sp. Bi128
CCTCAACGGCGCGACCCTCGTCGTGGGCTCGATGCTCATGTTCGTCGGCGGGGGCTCGGCATCCACCGCCGGCGGCATCAAGGTCACGACCCTCGCCGTGCTGGCCCTCGCGGTGTGGTCCGAGGCCAAGGGGCGCCCGTCCGTGGAGGCGTTCGGTCGCCGCATCCCCAGCGATGTGCAGCGAGTGGCCCTGTCGGTCGTCGCGTGGGGCGCCACGATCGTGGCGCTGTCGACGGTGATCATCAGCCGGATCACGGATGCCCCGATCGAATACGTGCTGTTCGATGTGATCTCGGGCTTCGCCACCGTGGGCCTGTCGACCGGCCTGACCGCGGAGCTCCCCGATCCGGCCGTCTACGTGCTCGCGGTCACGATGTTCATGGGGCGCATTGGTACTGTGACACTCGCCGCGGCCGTCGCGGCGTCCTCCCGTTCGCAGCTGTACGCGCTGCCCGTCGAAAGGCCCATCGTTGGTTGAACGGATCCGCAGCGACGCGCCCGTCCTCGTCATCGGTCTCGGGCGCTTCGGCGCGGCGTGCGCCGGCGAGCTGGACCGGCTGGATCGCGAAGTCCTCGCGGTCGACGGCAGTCTCGACCTCGTGCAGAAGTGGTCGGAGCGCGTGACCCACGCCGTCCAGGCCGACGCCCGCAACATCGACGCGCTCCGTCAGATCGGGGCGCAGGACTTCCAGGTCGCGGTCGTCGCGGTGGGCTCTCTCATCGAGGCCTCGGTCCTCATCACCGCCAATCTCGTCGATCTGAAAGTGCCGCAGATCTGGGCGAAGGCCGTGTCGCAATCGCACGGCAAGATCCTCGCCCGCGTCGGCGCGAACCACGTCATCTATCCCGAGGCCGAGGCCGGCGAGCGCGTCGCACACCTCGTCAGCGGCCGCATGCTCGACTTCATCCGCTTCGACGACGACTTCGTGCTGGCCAAGATGTACCCGCCCAAGCTCGTGCGCGGGGTCGGTCTGAACGAATCCGGCGTGCGGACGAAGTACAACGTGACCGTCGTGGGCGTGAAGAGCCCCGGCCGGGCATTCCGCTACGCGGAGGCGAACACCGTCGTCACCAACCACGACCTCATCATCGTGTCGGGGACCAACAGCGACATCGAGCGGTTCGCCGCGCTGGATCGCTAGCCGGAATCCTCAGGACCCGGCGGCGAGTTCTTTCGCGCGCGCCAACGCGGCCTCGGCGGCGTCGGTGAACGTGTCGTCGAGGCGCGCGTGCTGCAGCACCGCGACCGCGCGCTCGGTGGTCCCCTTCGGGCTCGTGACGCGGCGGCGCAGTTCGGCCGGGTCGACGTCGGACGCCGCCAGCAGCGCCGTCGCCCCGATGAAGGTCTGCTCGGCCAGCAGGCGCGCGGCGTCGTCGTCGAAGCCCATGCGCACGGCGGCCTTGGTGAATTCCTCCACGAGCAGGAACACGTACGCCGGACCCGATCCCGAGATCGTCGACAGCGCGTCGATCTGCGACTCGGGAACCTCCACGACGTGGCCGACGGTCTCGAAGAGCGACCGCACGACCGCGACGTCCTCGGCCGTGGCGGCGGACCCGGCGGCGAGTCCCGTGACCCCCTTCCCGACGAGGGACGGGGTGTTCGGCATCGAGCGGAGCGTGGCGACCCCGCCGCCGAGGTGCCGCGCGAACGTCTCGAGCGTGACACCCGCGGCCAGGCTCACCACGACCGCTCCGGGTCGCAGATGCGGGGCGATCTCGTCGAGCAGATCGGGCACCATGGCGGGCTTGACGCCGATGAGGACGATATCGGCGGATGCCGCGGCGGCGGTGTTCCCGTCGGGGTTGGCCTCGAGCGCCACGCTCGTGACGCCCTCGAGCCCGGCGAGCTCGGAGGCCTTGGCGATGGACCGATTGGTCGCGGTCACTCCCCCGCCGGTGAGGCCGGCAGCGACGAGACCGCGCAGGATCGCCCCTCCCATGGAACCGGCGCCGAGGAAGGCGAGCGGGGGCAACGAGGAGGTGGCATCCGTCATGCGGGCCAGTCTACGAAGCCTGAGTGCGGGGCGCAGGGGCGGGCGTTAGAGTCGGAACGCGTCCGTAGCGGTGCGGACGCGTGCGACACGGAGGACCCCATGACTCTCTTCGACGGCATCACCTCCCGCCTGGTCGACACCGGCCGGCTGAGCGTCAACGTGCTCGAACGCGCGGGCGACGACCCCGGCACCGCGGCCGACCAGACCGTCGTCTTCGTGCACGGCAACGTCTCCTCCTCGCTGTTCTGGCAGGAGATCATGCAGGACCTGCCGAACGAGCTGCGGGTGCTCGCGATCGACCTGCGCGGCTTCGGCGGAACCGAGCACACCCCGATCGACGCGACCCGCGGTGTCCGCGACTTCAGCGACGACGTGCACGCGACGCTGGAGGCCCTCGGCATCCCGTCCGCGCATCTCGTCGGATGGTCGATGGGCGGGGGCGTCGTGATGCAGTACGCGCTGGACCACCCCGTCCTCTCGCTCACCCTGCAGGCCCCCGTCTCGCCGTACGGCTTCGGCGGCACGCGCCGGGACGGGTCGCGGCTCACCGACGACGACGCGGGCGCGGGTGCCGGCGGCGCCAACCCCGACTTCGTCCAGCGTCTCATCGACCACGACACCACCGACTCGGCCCCCACCTCCCCGCGGTCGGTGTTCCGCTCCGGGTACGTCGCACCGGGGTACACGAGTGTGCACGAGGACGTCTGGGTCGAGTCGATGCTCACGACCTCGACCGCCGGCGGCAACTACCCCGGCGACGCGGTGGCGTCGCCGAACTGGCCCGGGTTCGGTGCCGGCTCGCTCGGCGTGCTGAACACCATGGCTCCGAAGCACTTCGACGTCTCGGGCATCGTCGACCTGCCGAACAAGCCCCCGATCCTGTGGATCCACGGGACGGCGGATGCCATCGTCTCGGACGCCTCGTTCTACGACCTCAACCACCTGGGTGCCCTGGGCATCGTTCCCGGCTGGCCGGGAGACGATGTCGCGCCGGCGCAGCCGATGGTGTCGCAGACGCGCGACGTGCTCGACGCGTATGCCGCCGCGGGCGGCGAGGTCACCGAGATCACCGTGGAGGGTGCGGGACACGCGCCGCACCTGGAACGCCCGGCGCAGTTCCGGCAGGCGCTCCTGACCCACATCGGGTACGTCGGACGCCCTGCCGACCCCGCCCCGCCGACCGAGGCGATCATCCTGCGTTCGGCCGACTGAGGGGACTCCGGTGGAATACTGCCTGTTCACGGAGCCCCAGCAGGGCTTCTCGTACGACGATCAGCTGGCGTTCGCGCGTTCGGCCGAGACCCACGGGCTGGACGGGTTCTTCCGCTCCGACCACTACCTGCGGATGGGCGAGGGAGATCCGCTCCCCGGCCCGACCGACGCGTGGACGACGCTCGCCGGCCTCGCCCGCGAGACGTCCCGCATACGCCTGGGCACCCTGGTGTCGTCCGTGACCTACCGCGTGCCGGGCATCCTGGCCATCCAGGTCGCCCAGGTCGACGCGATGTCGGGCGGACGTGTCGAGCTGGGTCTGGGCACGGGGTGGTTCGAGCGCGAGCATGCCGCGTACGGCATCCCCTTCCCGTCGCGACGCTTCGACCTGCTCGAGGAGCAGTTGGCGGTCGTCACCGGCTTGTGGTCGACGCCCGCCGGAGAGACCTTCACCTTCGAGGGCGCGCACTACCGACTGGATGCCGCGCCCGCCCTGCCGAAACCCGTGCAGTCCCCCGTCCCGGTGATCGTGGGCGGAGGCGGCCCGCGGCGGACACCGGCCCTCGCGGCGCGCTTCGCGACCGAGTACAACATCGGGTTCGTCTCGGAGGACGTCGTCGCCGAGAAGTTCGCGGTCGTGCGGGCCGCGTGCGAAGAGGCCGGCCGTGACCCCGGCACGCTCAAGCTCTCGGTCGCCCTGCCCACGATCCTCGGCGCCGACGATCGCGCCCTCGAGCGCCGGGCGGCGGCGATCGGTCAGACGCGCGCGCAATTCGACAACGGCGCCAACCTCATCGGGAGTGCCGACGAGATCGCGGCGAAGGTCGAGCGCTTGCGCGCCGTGGGGGCCGACCGCGTCTACTTCCAGCTGCTCGATCTGCGCGACGTCGAGCACGCCGACGAGATCGGCACCGACCTGCTGCCGCTCCTGCCCCGCTGACCCGATCAGTCGCGACGGTCCTCGAAGAACTCGCGCAACAGGGTGGATGCCGCGTCCTCGGCGACACCGCCGACCACCTCGACGCGATGCGGCAGACGCCGATCGCGCAGGACGTCGTAGAGGGAACCGGCGGCTCCCGCCTTGGCATCCCACGACCCGAACACCACCCGCGGGATTCGCGCCTGCAGGATCGCGCCCGCACACATGACGCAGGGCTCCAGGGTCACCACGAGCGTGCAGTCGGCGAGGTGCCACGAGCCGAGCTGCGCGGCGGCCGCGCGGATCGCGACGACCTCCGCGTGGGCGGTGGGGTCGCCCGTGACCTCGCGCAGGTTGCGCCCCTCGCCGATCACGCGGCCCTCCGCGTCGAGGACGACCGCGCCCACGGGGACGTCGTCGTGCGCGGAGGCCGTGCCCGCCAGGGCGAGCGCGCGCTGCATCGCAG
>NZ_CAKKMM010000335.1:0-4594 GCF_918698205.1 Microbacterium sp. Bi128
CTCGTTGTGCGGCCAGGCGTAGACGTCCACCCCTTCGACGGCCTCGAACGCCGTGCGTGTTCCGGGCTCCGCGCGGCGCACGTCGGGCGCCTGCAGCCACGGAGCGGCGGCTGCCGCGGCGAACTTGCCACCGAACTCACCGAAGACGAGGTTCTGGCTGCGGTTCTCGATGAGACCGAAGGCGGCGGCATCCCAGAAGGCGGTCGACCCGCCGTTGCCGAGGATGATCTCGTACCCCTCGGGCAGGCGGAACAGCTGCGCGAGCCGCTCGCGGGTGCTGGCGACGAGGTTCTTCACCGGCGCCTGGCGGTGCGAGGTGCCCAGGATCGTGGCGCCGCGCGTGACGAGCGCCTCGAGCTGCGCACCGCGCACCTTGGAGGGGCCGCACCCGAAGCGACCGTCGGCGGGCAGGAGTTCGGTGGGGAGGTCCACGTGCGGCATGCGTCGATTCTAGGGCGGGGTTCGCACCCGCCCGCGCGTGTGTCGGAGGGGGTCGGTAGGCTGGGAGAACCGCCGCGAAGCCGAGGAATCCTCAATGACCGATCTCATCGATACCACCGAGATGTACCTGCGCACGATCCTCGAACTGGAGGAAGAGAACATCGTTCCCCTGCGCGCCCGCATCTCCGAACGGCTGGGGCACTCCGGTCCGACCGTCTCGCAGACGGTCGGACGTATGGAGCGCGACGGCCTCGTCGTCGTCTCCGAAGACCGACGCCTCGAGCTCACCGACGACGGGCGGCAGAAGGCGGTCGACGTCATGCGCAAGCACCGTCTCGCCGAGCGTCTGCTGAGCGACGTCATCGGGTTGGACTGGGCCTACGTCCACGACGAGGCCTGCCGCTGGGAGCACGTCATGAGCGAGCAGGTCGAGCGTCGCCTCGTCGAACTCCTCGGGCACCCGACCGAATCGCCGTACGGCAACCCCATCCCCGGCCTCGACCAGTTGGGCGACGCGGCCAGTTCCACATTCGAAGAGGGTGTGGTGGGTCTGGTGCGCAAGCTGACGGATGCCGGTGCACCGATCTCCGGAACCGTCCGGCGTCTCGCCGAGCCGGCGCAGGTCGATCCCGAGTTGCTGCAGCAACTCAAGGCGGCGGGTGTTCTGCCGGGCAAGCGCGGGAACTACCGCTTCAACGAGGGCTACGTGCTCGTCGAGATGGACGGCGTCGATGACGGGCTGGAGTTGCCCGTCGAGGTCGCGTCGCACATCTTCCTCGTCGACGAGGCCTGAATCCCGTTGCCCGCCCGACCTGCGTCTGCCGGTCGGGCGGTGTGCGCATCCCGGACATCGTCTGTACACCTCTGCCTCAGGCGTGACAGTTTCGTTATCTTCGGGTAGCCTCGGAAAGTCCACAGGCGAGAAGCCCGCCGTCGGACCCCTCGCGGTTTGCCTCACCGGCTCGTCGTCCGCAGAGGGTGAAGCCCGCACATCGTGCCCCATCGAGTGCTGACGAGCCAGCGTCCTGGACGCAGAGGCGCCGGAGGAAATTTGGCTGAACACATCGATCCCGCTGCGGACCTGCCCGAGGTTCCTGCGACGGGTCAGACTCGTAAGAGCGCGCGCGCCGCGGTCTCCCGACCCTCTCGTCGTCCCTCGCGGACGCCGGTCGTGACCTCCGCTGCCGTCGCTCGTCCCGCTCCCGCGCCGCGCGCGTCCTCGTCGTTCCGGCGGGGCACGAAGCCGCTGCGCAGTGCCGTCATCCTGTCGATGGTCGCCGGACTCGTCGCGACCGTCGCCATCCCCGCGTATGCGGCCACGATCCCGGCCGCCGAGACGATGACGCTGCAAGAGATGTCGGCCCCCGACAACCAGTCGCTCGTGGTCGCGTCCGGCGTGACGGCCGGCACGCTCGACCGCAGCAGCTATTCGGCGACCACCGCCGACGAGATCCAGAAGAAGAAGGATCAGGAGGCCGCCGCAGCGGCCGCCGCCGAACGGGCACGGCAGCTCGCCGCGAACGCGAACGTCGCCGTCTCGTCGGTCAACCTCAACATGACCGCCCCCGGCTCGGGTGAAGTGCGCTGGCCGCTGACCGGCTACACGCTCGGTCGCGGTCTCTGGGACTCCGGCTACCACCAGGGTGTCGACCTGCTCGCCCCCGGTGGGCAGCCCATCTTCGCCGCGGCCGCCGGTGTCGTGAGCACGTCGTCCGAGAGCTTCGGCGGCTATGGCGTCGGCATCGTCATCGAGCACGTCATCAACGGACAGAAGGTCTCCACGACCTACGGGCACATGACCTACGGCAGCCGCCAGGTGCAGGCGGGGCAGACCGTCGCCGCCGGCCAGCTCATCGGTCTCGTCGGCTCGACCGGCAGCTCGACCGCGAACCACCTGCACTTCGAGGTGCACATCAACGGTTCCGTGGTCGACCCGTACGCCTGGCTGCAGCAGAACGCCGGCTGATTTTCACAACGACAGACGGCGTGCCGGAGACGATCGTTCTCCGACACGCCGTCTGTCGTTTCCCGGTGCAGCCGACCCCGGGCGTGTCGCCGTGGGTTAGCCTGTTCGCGACGTCGGGAGAACCGGAGGGAAAGCCGATGGACGCCATGCCTCGCATCCGCACCATGGATGCGCTCGGGCTGCTCGTTCTTCGGCATCGCATGAGCGGATGCCGCGGTCTCGCCGCGACCTCCGAGGCGCTGTCTGCATAGACAGCGCCTTTTTTCGTGCCCCTGCGCCTCTTCCGCCGCCGCGAGTCGAACATCCGAGAAGCCGTCTCGGCCATTCGAGAGGAAACGGAATGCGCACACTTGTGCTGAACGCGGGCTACGAGCCGCTCGCCGTCGTGTCGTTCAAGCGGGCCCTCGTGCTCGTGATGAACGAGAAGGCCACCGTCGTCGAATGCGTCGACGAAGATCCGGTCTGGGCGGCGGCGGGGACCTACGACCGTCCCGCGGTGATCATCCTG
The DNA here is from genome assembly GCF_918698205.1 of Microbacterium sp. Bi128. Lineage (NCBI taxonomy): Bacteria > Bacillati > Actinomycetota > Actinomycetes > Micrococcales > Microbacteriaceae > Microbacterium > Microbacterium sp. Bi128. The sequence goes on from NZ_CAKKMM010000335.1 coordinate 2,916, forward strand.
ACGCGCTATGTGCGCGTGCCCGGGGCTCGTCGCGTGCCGGTGACCCGCCGCGGGGTCCTGCGTCGTGACGCGCACCGCTGTGGATACTGCGGGAAGGCGGCCTCGACGATCGATCATGTGCTTCCCCGCTCGCGCGGTGGCAAGGACACGTGGGAAAACCTCGTGGCGTGCTGCCTGCGCTGCAACAACGTCAAGGGGGATCGCACGCCCCAGGAGATGATGTGGGAACTGCGCCTGATCCCCGGGCCGCCGCGCGGATCGTCGTGGACGGTGCGCGGTGTCGACAAGTCCGACCCGCGCTGGGAGCCGTACCTGGCACTGGCGGCGTGAGACCTCGCGATCATCGGCTCCGCCGGGCCGTGGCATCCGGAGCGGTGGTGTGAGGGCGGCATGACTCGTGCCCTCCTCGTCATCGACATGCAGCGCGGGGATGCGACGTGACGGTCGTCCTGGATGCCACCGCCGAGCTGATGACCGCGACCGCCCTGGTGCTGCAGCAGGGCGGATTCGCCCGCATCGCGCGGACCGCCGACCTGGTCTGAGGTCGCGGAGGCGATGTCGGAGGGTGATCGTATCTTCGAACCACAGGGATTGAGAGTGTAGAACACATGTTCTAACCTGTGGGAGTGAGGGCGATCGTGCGAGACCAGGTGCAGGCCGTACCCGACATCCACGCGCTCCGCGATCGTCTCGAGCGCATGCAGGGTCGCCGCATGGACGCGCCGGTTCTGCCGACGCATCCCGCTTTCTCCTCGCTGCTGCCGGGCGGCGGTCTTCGTTCGGGCTCGGCGTACGCGATCGCCCGCTCGATGTCACTGCTGCTGGCGCTCATGGCGCGGCCCTCGCAGGACGGGGCGTGGTGCGGGGTCATCGGCATGCCAGAGCTGGGAGCCGAAGCCGCCGAGAAGTACGGTCTCGATCTCGATCGACTGGTCTTCATCCCCGACCCCGGACCCCGCTGGCTGGCGGTGACGGCCACGATCGCCGAGGTCCTGCCCGTCGTGGCGGTGCGTCCCCCGGCGGGGTCGACCACCGCGCGCGGCGGCACCGAAGTCACGAGACTCGCGGCCCGGTTGCGCGATCGCGGCACGGTTCTGCTGGTGCAGGGCGCATGGCCGCAGGCGGAGGCCGTGATCGACGTCGCCGATCCCCGGTGGGCGGGCGTGGGGCAGGGGCACGGCTATCTCGCCGGACGTGAGCTGACGGTGTCGGTCAGCAGCAAGCGCACGCCCACGGCCCGTCGCGCCCGCATGCTCCTCCCCGCCGCCGACGGATCGATCGAGATGCTCGGGGCGCCGACCGAGAAGCTCGTCCCGCGCGAGCACGGGGGCTATCGGCAGAGGGCGGCGGGCTGATGCGCGAACCGACGCGCAGCCTCGTGATGTGGCTCCCCGACTGGCCGGTGCTGGCGTACTGCCGCGAGGCCGCACGGCCCCCGCGCGCCGACAGCCCCGTCGCGGTGTTCGAGAACAACACGGTCGTGGCCTGCTCCGCCGCGGCGCGCGCCCAGGGGGTGCGTCGGGGGCAACGTCGTCGGGATGCCCAGGCGCTGTGCCCCTCGCTCGTCGTCATCGCCGCCGATCCGGTGCGCGACGCGCGTGTCTTCGCCCCGGTCGTGGCATTGATCGAGGAGCACGCCCCGGGGGTCCAGATCGTCCGTCCGGGGCCCTCCGCCCCCC
>NZ_CAKKMM010000336.1:0-4590 GCF_918698205.1 Microbacterium sp. Bi128
TTTCTGTGGGGCGGACGGCGGTGACCGCCGTGAAAGCGAAGCGGCGGGTGGTGCCGTCGGGGCGCACGGCCTCGACCACCGAGACCTCGTCGCCCTCGGTGATGCCGCCGCGGTGGGCGATCTCGAGCAGGCCGACGAGGTCGACCGGACGGCGGGTGTACGCGTCGGCGCCGGTGAAGGCCTCGGCGAGATCGAAGCGCGCGCCGAGGCCGTCGACGTAGCGCTCGAGCTCGGCGTAGTGGGGGCCGCCCCAGGCGCGCGTGTCGGCATCCACGAACTCGACGTCGGTCTCGTCGACCGAGAGCGGATCGGGGGCGCCGGGCGGGCGGACGTCGCTGAGCGAGCGCCGCAAGTGGCCGATGTCGGCGAGCGGAAGCGTGCGCACCGGCTCGACGCGGCCCGGAGCCTTCGTCTGGCTCCACCGGTGCAGCCCCGCCATCACGGCGCGGAGCAGATCGTCGACCTGGCGGTCGCGGATCGGGTCGTGGGTCTTCACCTGCACGGTGATCACGTGCGAGGCGCGGCGCTGGGCGGTGAGGACCTCGTGCACGCCGGCCTCGACCCGACGCGCGATCGCGTCGAGCTCGCCGCGCTGCTCGGGGGTCATCAGGCGCGCGAAGGGCTGCGTGAGCACCGCGTGCAGCTGGTCGGTGAGGTCGTCGATGTGCTCGGGGTCGCCGATCAGGCGCAGCGCTCCCTGGAACGCCCGGCCTTCGGGCGTGGCCTGCATGACGTGGCGACCGCGCTCGAGGTACTCGCGCAGCACGTCGCCGGTGGGGCGGGCGTCGCGGCGGAGCTCGGCGACGACATCGCGCTGCATCGCCGCGATCGACTCCGCCACGCGGGAGAAGTCCGCGGGGAGCTCGCGCGCGAGGTGGATGACGTTCTCGGCCTCTTCGAGCAAGTGCTCGTCGTCGGGCGGCTCGACGACCCCGCCGTCGAGCGCCGCGATCTCGGCATCCAGGGCCGCGCGCTCGGCGAGGAGGACTTCGCGGCGACGCTCCGGGTCGGTCTCGGCGTCGCGGGCGAGACGCTCGACGGCGTCCAGCAGCGTGCGCACCCGGGAGCGGGAGACGCGCGCGCGTCCGCCGCCCGCTCGGCCGGCGATCTCGAGCGCACCGACGGCGTGCGCCGAGAGGCGGTACACCTCGACGTCGTCCTCGATCTGCAGACTCAGCCAGCCCACGCGCACCCAGCCGCGGCAGATGTCGCGGGCCGAACCGGCGGGGATGCGGCGGTCGTCGTCGGTGTCGTACCCGGCGGCGCGCAGTTCGTCGATCGCCTCGGCGACCTCGACGTGGGCGTCGGCCACGGCCACCGCGGGACGGTCGGGCGAGAACACCGTCGAGAGCACGGCCACCACGAACGGCGCGAACCTGCCGTGCAGCAGGTCGAGCATCGGGTTCTTGAACGCCGTGACCGAGCGCAGGTAGGCGGCTTCGGCGCGGGTGGTGGTCACTGGCTGAAGTCTACCGGCGGGGCGGGGCGGGCACCGATCCCGCGGTGGTCGCCGCGGGCCGGTGCCCATCCGCCGGGCGCATCCGACCTGCGGGGACATCGCGTCTCCGTGCCGAAATCCGGAGAAATCCGGCGTACGCGCCGATTCGGCGGGCGCATCCGAGCAGGCCGGCCGAAAACTCCGGAGTTCGGCTCACCGCGGGGCCGCCGCGTGCGCGGTCAGGTCGCGGGGCGTTCGGCCGGCACGGCAGCCAGCCGACGTAGTCGACCGAGCTCGGACACGGGGTCGACGTGGTCGTCGACGCGCAGGTCGAGGATGACGTCCGCGCGCGAGGCGACGAGGATCGCGGCGCTCTGGCGTCCCCGCGCGTCGCCGCCCGCACGTTCGGCCGCGGCGAGTACCGCGATCAGCCGATCGGCGAGGTCGTCGCCGGTGGTTGCCCACACCTCGGCCATCGCCTCGAGGACCGGGGCGCCGGTCAACAGGTTGCCCGCGAACACGGCGTCGGGCGCGAGGCGGTGGCCCGCCCATGCCGTGACGTCCTCGCCCGAGCGCGCGGCGCCCGGACCCTCCCACGCGAGCGCGGCGACCTGGCGCAACCGATGGTCTTCATCCCAGCGGGGGACCTGCGCCACGGCATCGTCCGGTGACGCACCGGCGCCCAGTTCCCCGAGGAGGAGAGCGCGAAGCCCGCGGTTCGTCCAGGCCTGACTCGCCGCGACCCCGACCGCCGGCTCGACGGCGATCACCGCGGCGCCGACGGCGAGCGAACGGCTCGCGGTGGCGGCACCGATCAGTCCGCGTCGGGTGTCGCGGGCCAGCACGGTGAAGGTCATGGATGCTCCTGAGGGGTCGACGAGGGGCGGCGAGTCGCCCCGCGCGGGATTGTGACGATCGTGTTTCACCACCGGTCCCGGGCTTGTGCCGGTCCCCATGCTTGCACATACTGATCGAAACATCATCTAAATGATGACCCCTCACCCGATTGGCATCCACATGACATCGCGCATCACCCTCGGCATCGCCGGCGCGCTCGCTGCGGCGCTCGTCCTCGCCGGTTGCTCCGCAGGCCAGGGCGTCGACCTCGGCGACTCCGGCACCGGTTCCGGTCAAACCCTCGTCGCCGCCATCGGGGGCGAGCCCGACCAGCTCGATCCGCAGAAGACGACGTCGTACTTCGCGTTCGAGGTGCTGGAGAACGTCTACGACACCCTCGTTCAGCCCGACGCCAACCTCGAGATGCAGCCCGCCCTCGCCGAGAGCTGGACCACGAGCGACGACCAGCTCACCTGGACCTTCACTTTGCGGGACGGCGTGACCTTCCAGGACGGCTCGGCCTTCACCAGTGAGGACGTCGTCTACTCCTACCGCCGCATCATCGACGAGAAGCTCGCGAACGCGTGGAAGTTCTCCACCGTCACCGACGTCACCGCTCCCGACGACACGACCGTCGTCATCACGGTGTCGCAGCCCACCCCCAACCTGCTGTCCAACCTGGGCGGCTTCAAGGGGATGGCGATCGTCGAGAAGAGCAACGTCGAGTCCGGCGACATCACCACCGCGCCGGTTGGCACCGGTCCCTTCTCGGTCAGCGACTACGTCGCGGGCGACCACATCACGCTCACGGCCAACCCCGACTACTGGGGCGGCGCCCCGAAGCTCGGTGGCGTGGAGTATCGCTTCATCTCGGAGCCCGCCACTGCCCTCGCCTCCCTCAAGGCCGGCGACATCGACTGGACCGATGTCGTCCCGCCGCAGCAGGTGGAGCAGCTGAAGGGCGACAGTGCCGTGACCCTCGGTCAGACCCCCTCGAGCGACTACTGGTACCTCACCCTGAACGAGGCCAAGGCGCCGTGGAACGACGTGCGCGTCCGCCAAGCGATCGCGTACGCCATCGACCGGGATGCCATCATCCAGGCCGTCAGCTACGGCACCGCCGAACCGAACCAGCTCGCGATCCCGCAGCAGAGCATCTGGTACACCGAGTACGACCGGTACTCCACCGACCTCGACCAAGCCCGCCAGCTCCTGGCCGCGGCCGGCTACACCGGCGGCACGCTGGACCTGCTCGCCACGAGCGACTACCCCGAGACGGTCACCGCCGCGCAGATCATCGCCGCGAACCTCGAGCCGCTCGGCATCCAGGTCTCCATCCGCCAGCCCGACTTCTCGACCTGGCTCGACGAGCAGAACTCCGGCAACTTCGACATGCTCATGATGGGCTGGCTCGGCAACATCGACCCGGACGACTTCTACTACTCGCAGCACCACACCGACGGGGCCAGCAACGCGCAGAAGTTCTCCGACCCCGACGTCGACCGCCTGCTCGACGCCGGCCGGGTCGAGACCGACCCCACGACCCGAAAGGATCTCTACGGTCAGGCGGCGACCATCATCGCCGACAAGGCCAGCTACATCTACCTCTACAACCCCTCGGTGACGCAGTTGTGGTCGCCGAAGGTGTCGGGGTACGACACGCGCGCCGACCGGGCGATCCGCTTCGCCGGCGTCTCGCTGAACGACTGATCCCCGCCGCGGGGGCCCGGTGCGCCGGTGCCCCCGCCGCTTCGACGGAGGAGAACCCATGAGGGTCGCCCCCGCGCAGATGCTGCGCTTCCTCGGCACTCGACTGCTGTCGTCGGCGGTCGTGCTGCTGGGCGTGCTGGTCGTCGTGTTCGCCCTGGTGCACTTCGTGCCGGGCGACCCGGTGCGCCTCGCGCTCGGCACCCGGTACACGCCCGAGGCGTACGACGCGCTGCGTTCGGCATCGGGCCTGGACCGTTCCCTGCCCGAGCAGTTCGTCGCCTACATCGCCCACGCGGTCACGGGCGATCTCGGAGTGAGCTTCCGCAACGGGCAGCCGGTCACCACGACGCTGCTGCAGCGATTGCCGGCGACGATCTCGCTCGCGGTCGTGGGCCTCGTGATCGCGCTGCTCATCTCGGTCCCGGCGGGCGTGTACTCGGCGCTGCGCGAGGGGCGGGTCAGCGACGTGATCGTCCGTCTCACGAGCCAGTTCGGCGTCTCGATCCCGGACTTCTGGCTCGGGATGCTGCTCATCTCCCTCTTCTCGGTCACTCTGGGCCTGCTCCCCGCGAGCGGCTACGTCGCGCTCACCGACGACCCCGGCG
>NZ_CAKKMM010000337.1:0-4578 GCF_918698205.1 Microbacterium sp. Bi128
CAGCAGTGTCAGAGAAAACAGTGACAGAAACAGCAGTGTCAGAAAAAACAGTGACAGAAGAATCAGTGCCAGCTAACCCCACTGCACCCGCAGCAGCATCCACCCCCGCGGTCCTCGTGCTCGAGGACGGCCGGATTTTCCGCGGCACCAGCTACGGCGCCACCGGAACGGCCCTCGGCGAGGCAGTCTTCGCGACCGGCATGACCGGCTACCAGGAGACCATCACCGACCCCTCCTACGCCCGCCAGCTCGTGGTCCAGACCGCGCCGCACATTGGCAACACCGGCGTCAACACCGACGACGCCGAGTCCCGCCGCATCTGGGTGGCCGGCTACATCGTCCGCGACGCCGCGCGCCGGCCCTCCAACTGGCGCTCCGAGCGATCCCTCGACGACGAGCTCGTCGAGCAGGGGATCGTCGGCATCCAGGGCGTCGACACCCGCGCCATCACCCGCCACCTGCGCGAACACAAGACCATGCGCGCCGGCATCTTCTCCGGCGACGCCGCCCGCGCCACGGACAAGGAACTCGTCGACGCTGTCCTGGCCAGCGCGCCGATGGAAGGCTCACGGCTCGCCGAGGAAGTCAGCGTGGACGCCGCCTACACGGTGGAGCCCAAGGACTTCGGCTGGGACGGCGAGCCGCGGTTCAGCATTGCCGCCATCGATTTGGGCATCAAGCGCATGACCCCCGTACGGTTCGCCGAGCGCGGGGTCCGGGTGCACGTGCTGCCCGCCACGGCAACCCTCGCCGACGTCCAGGCTGTCAACCCGGACGGCTTCTTCATGTCCAACGGCCCCGGCGACCCCGCCACCGCGGACAACCAAGTGGCGCTGCTGCGCTCCGTGCTCGATGAGAAGATCCCGTACTTCGGCATCTGCTTCGGCAACCAGATCCTCGGCCGGGCCCTCGGGTTCGGCACCTACAAGCTCCGCTACGGCCACCGCGGCCTGAACCAGCCCGTGATGGACCGCCGCACCGGCAAGGTCGAAATCACTTCGCAGAACCACGGCTTCGCCGTCGACGCCCCGCTCAACGGCGCCACCCAGGCCCCCGAGGAGCGCTTCGGCCGGGTCGAGGTCAGCCACGTGAGCCTCAACGACGACGTCGTCGAGGGGCTGTCCTGCCTCGACATTCCGGCCTTCTCCGTGCAGTACCACCCCGAAGCGGCCGCCGGCCCGCACGACGCCTCCTACCTCTTCGACCGCTTCATCGAGCTGATGGCGGACGCTTCTTCAAAGACAGAGACCGGCACAAAGACTGCCACCGATTCCAAGACTGGGGACACGAAGTAATGCCCAAGAGAACTGACCTCAAGAGCGTCATGGTCATCGGGTCCGGCCCGATCGTGATCGGCCAGGCGGCCGAATTCGATTACTCCGGCACCCAGGCGCTGCGCGTCCTCAAGGAGGAAGGCCTGCGGGTCATCCTCGTCAACTCCAACCCGGCCACCATCATGACGGACCCCGAGTTCGCTGACGCGACCTACATCGAACCGATCACCCCCGAAGTGGTGGAGAAAATCATCGCCAAGGAGCGCCCCGACGCGCTCCTGCCGACCCTCGGCGGCCAGACGGCCCTCAACACGGCCATCGCGCTGGACAAGAACGGCGTCCTGGAGAAGTACAACGTCGAGCTGATCGGCGCCAATATCGCCGCGATTGAGCTGGGCGAGGACCGCGAGAAGTTCAAGGGCGTCGTCGAGCGCTGCGGCGCCGAGTCGGCCCGCAGCCACATCATCCACACCATGGACGAGGCTCTCGCCGCGGCCGGTGACCTCGGTTACCCGATGGTCGTCCGGCCCTCCTTCACCATGGGCGGCCTGGGCTCCGGGCTGGCCTACGACGAGGGGGACCTGCGCCGGATTGTCGGCCAGGGCCTGCAGTACAGCCCCACGTCCGAGGTGCTGCTCGAAGAGAGCATCCTCGGCTGGAAGGAGTACGAGCTCGAGATGATGCGCGACAAGAACGACAACGTCGTGGTGGTCTGCTCCATCGAGAACTTCGACCCCGTGGGCGTCCACACCGGCGACTCCATCACCGTCGCCCCCGCCCTGACCCTCACCGACCGCGAATACCAGCGGCTGCGCGACATCTCCATCGCCGTCATCCGCGAAGTCGGCGTCGACACCGGCGGCTGCAACATCCAGTTCGCCGTCGAGCCGGACACCGGCCGCGTCGTCGTGATCGAAATGAACCCCCGCGTCTCCCGTTCCTCCGCCCTCGCGTCCAAGGCCACCGGCTTCGCGATCGCGAAGATTGCCACCAAGCTGTCCCTCGGCTACCCCCTGGACGAGATCCCGAACGACATCACCCAGAAGTCCCCGGCGTCCTTCGAACCGACCCTGGACTACGTGGTGGTGAAGGTCCCGCGCTTCGCGTTCGAGAAGTTCCCGGCGGCGGACCCCACCCTGACCACCACCATGAAGTCGGTGGGCGAGGCCATGGCCATGGGCCGGAACTTCACCGAGGCGCTGCAGAAGGCCTTGCGCTCCCTGGAGCAGAAGGGCTCCCAGCTGGACTTCAGCCACGTCCCGGAATGGGAAGTCGCGGAGCTGATCGAGAAGGCCAAGCGTCCCACCACCGAGCGCCTGCACCAGGTGCAGCGCGCCATGCTCGGCGGCGCCACCGTGGAACAGCTCTTCGAGGCGACCAAGATCGACCCCTGGTACCTGGACCAGCTCCAGCTGCTGAACGAGATCTCGCTCGAAATCCGCCAGGCCGCGGCGCTGACGCCGGAGATGCTGACCCGCGCCAAGCGCCACGGCTTCTCCGACGAACAGATCGGTGCGCTGACCCACAACTCCGAGGACGTAGTCCGCGGGGTCCGGCAGGCCCTGGGCATCCGTCCCGTCTACAAGACCGTGGACACCTGCGCGGCCGAGTTCGCCGCCTACACCCCGTACCACTACTCCTCCTATGACGAGGAGGACGAGGTTGCGCTGCACGCCAAGCCGTCCATCATCATCCTCGGGTCCGGCCCCAACCGGATCGGCCAGGGCATCGAGTTCGACTACTCCTGCGTGCACGCCTCGATGGCGCTGCGCAAGGCCGGCTACGAGACCGTGATGGTCAACTGCAACCCGGAAACCGTCTCCACCGACTACGACGTCTCCACCCGGCTCTACTTCGAGCCGCTCACCCTGGAGGACGTCCTCGAGGTCATCGCGGCCGAGGAGCGCACCGGCGGGGTCATGGGCGTCTTCGTCCAGCTCGGCGGCCAGACCCCGCTCAAGCTCGCCCAGCAGCTCGCCGACGCCGGCGTGCCGATCCTCGGCACCTCGCCGGAGGCCATCGACCTGGCCGAACACCGCGGCGCCTTCTCCCGCGTCCTCGACAAGGCCGGGCTCGTCTCGCCGAAGAACGGCACCGCCGTGTCCTTCGAGGACGCCAAGAAGATCGCCGACGAGATCGGCTACCCGGTCCTGGTCCGGCCCTCCTACGTCCTCGGCGGACGCGGCATGGAGATCGTCTACGACGAGCCCAACCTCTCCCGCTACATCGCCAACGCCACCGAGATCACCCCCGACCACCCGGTGCTGATCGACCGCTTCCTCGAGGACGCCGTCGAGATCGACGTCGATGCCCTCTACGACGGCACGGAGATGTACCTCGGCGGCATCATGGAACACATCGAGGAGGCCGGCATCCACTCAGGCGACTCGGCCTGCGTCCTGCCGCCCATCACCCTGGGCGGCAACGTGCTGGAACGGGTGCGGACCGCCACCTTGGCGATCGCCGAGGGCGTGGGCGTCCGCGGCCTGATCAACATCCAGTTCGCCCTGGCCTCCGACGTGCTCTACGTCCTCGAAGCCAACCCGCGCGCGTCCCGCACCGTCCCGTTCGTCTCCAAGGCCACGGGTGTCCAGATGGCGAAAGCCGCGGCCCTGATCGGCACCGGCGTCACCATCAACCAGCTCCGCAGCGCCTACAAGATGCTGCCGGAGAGCGGCGACGGCTCCACCCTGCCGCTGGACGCGCCGGTCTCGGTCAAGGAAGCCGTGCTGCCGTTCAGCCGCTTCCGCACCCCGGAGGGCAAGGTGGTCGACTCCCTGCTCGGCCCGGAAATGCGCTCCACGGGCGAGGTCATGGGCATCGACAAGCACTTCGACACGGCCTTCGCCAAGAGCCAGGCGGCCGCGAACAACGCCCTGCCCACCGAGGGCAAGATCTTCGTCTCGGTGGCCAACCGGGACAAGCGCTCGGTCATCATGGGCGTCAAGCGGCTCTCGGACCTCGGCTTCGAGATCGTCTCCACCGGCGGCACAGCCGACGTGCTCCGCCGCAACGGGATCCAGGCCACCCCGGTCCGGAAGGTCGCCGAAGGCTCCAGCGCCGAAGGCGAAGGCACCATCGCCGACCTCATCATCGCCGGCGAGATCGACATGGTATTCAACACACCCTCCGGCGGCGAGGCCCGCAGCGACGGCTACGAACTCCGTGCCGCCGCGACCTCGATCGGGATCCCGTGCATCACCACCGTGGCCGAGTTCAACGCGGCCGTCCAGGCCATCGAGGCGCTGCGCACCTACGAATGGTCGGTCACGAGCCTGCAGGAACACGCCGCGAACCTGAAGGC
>NZ_CAKKMM010000338.1:0-4578 GCF_918698205.1 Microbacterium sp. Bi128
CTCGCCGCCGACGCTGTTCCACGCGACCCGCTCGTCGGGGTGCTGTTCGGTGATCTCGGCGTCGAACTCGCGCTCGGCCCCCGCGATCTTGACCTTCCAGTGCGTCAGCGTGTCGGTCTTCTGGGTGATGGACTCGACGAAGCCCATGAAGTGCGGGAACTCCTCGAACTGCGTCCACTGGTTGTAGGCGACGCGAACGGGAACGTCGACGTCGATGGTTTCGATGACCTGGGCCATGATGTCCTTTCGTGGGGTGATCCGGGGCTGAGCCCAGTCTTCGCGCCTCGCAGTCGTTGCGGCCCGGGGGTTGAGGGATCGGCTCGCGTGGCCTATGGGATCGGGCTACGCGAGGCCGCGGAGGATCAGGTTCCAGTACACCCACGGCAGGACCCGGCGGTCGGCGATCCAGGTCGACCTCCGCTCGCGCGACAGCGAACGCCAGAATGGAATGGTCGGGGCCGGGCGGCCCCAGCGGTCGAACTCCGCGAAGACCACCGTCCCGCGCGAGACGGTGAACGGCACGACGCTGTACCCGTCGTACCGCGCGGTGGGGGCCTTTCCCCGCAGCGCGGAGCGCAGGTTCGCCGTCAGCACCTTGGCCTGCGGGCGGATCGCCCCACCCGAGCGGCGCGTCGCGACGGTCGCCGCGTCGCCCAGAGACCAGACGTCGGGGTAGCGGCGGTGCTGCAGGGTCTCGTCGTCGACGTCGACGAAACCGTGCGGGTCGTCGTCGGCGGCCAGTCCGCTGCCCGCGATCCACTCGGGAGCGCGCTGCGGGGGGACGGCGTGCAGCACGTCGTACGCGATCGTCTCCTCGGCGTCGCCGTGACCGATCGTGAGCGTGCGGGCCGTGGCATCCACGCTCCGCACTTCGCGGGAGTAGTGCACCTCGACGCCGTAGCGCTCGAGCGCACGGTGCAGTTCGCGATCGATGGAGGGGATGCCGAACGGCACGGGATCGGGCAGCACGAGGACGACGCGGATGTCGTCGAGCACGCCGATCGATCGCCACCAGTCGCACGCGAGGTACAGCGGCTTCTGGGCCGCGGCGCCGCACGAGGCGGGTTCGGGCGGCTGCGTGAACACCACGGTGCCGCCGCGGAGATCCCGCAGCACGGTGGAGGCGCGCGCAGCCAGGGCGTAGTCGTAGTTCGAGATGCCCTCCGGAGCGGCCATGGCCTCGGTCAGACCCGGTATCGACTCCCAGGCCAACCGCAGTCCGGCTGCGACGATGAGCTGGTCGTAATCGAGCTGTCCGCCCGAGACGAGGTGCACGCGGCGGGACTCGGGATCGACGGTGAACACCTCATCGCGCAGCCAGCGCACGCCGGGTGGGATGACGTCCGCCTGCGGGCGAACCGCCTGTGAGGCGCGCGCCGTCCCGCCGGCGATGTGCGACTGCAACGGCGCGTACACGTGCCGCGTGCGCGGCTCGATGACGGTGATGTCGCCGAGTCGGGCGCGGTGCAGGCGTCCGGCGATGGAGAGCCCGGCGTTGCCGCCCCCGATCACCACGATGCGCGGGTGGGAGGTGGGCGAATGCGACATGAGTGTCCTTCCGTCCGACTCAGGCAACACCGTCCCCGCCGGGGACTCCAGAGGGTTGACAGCGGACGGAGCCGTGACGGAGCCGGCGAGAGGCGCCGCGGGGCGCGGTCGGGTGTGCGGTGAGGGTGTCAAGGGGGCCCGGCCGCGAACGCGGCGGACGTTGGATGAGAGGGTCGCCGACTCGGTGACCCGCGCGATCCCCGTGCGGAGGACGAAGGGAATCTTCATGAGCGACGCTTCCATCGGTTCTGCTTCGGCGGACACGAACGTGCCCGCCGAAGACGACGACCCCACCCGCTCGCAGCCGCTGCGCGACGGCGACACGTCGATCGAATCCGACCCGGCTCTCGATCCTGCTCAGGCGGAGTGGGATGCCACGACCGCACTGGACGAGGGCGCCGACCCCGACGACCTGGCTCCGGCGACGGCCACCGGCGCCGACCCGGCGGAGATTCCCGCGGATGACGCGGACATCCCGCGCGAGGACATCCACCCCGAGTCCACCGGCACGGACTCGCAGGGCGAGGATCCCGGTGTGGTCGAGCTCGGCGAGGAAGGGCAGGGCGACCTCGCTCCCGAGGACCTGTGAGGCGGTGAGAACGGGTCGCGGGTCTGGCGGGTGCTCTCGACGCTCCCGAGGGCCTGTGAGCCGGTGAGATCGGGTCGAGGGTCTGGCGGGTGCTCTCGAAGCTCCCGAGGCCTGTGAGGCACTGAGAACGGGTCGCGGTGCTGCCGGTTGCATCCCGAAGCTAATAGGCGTAGCTTTTGGCTATGGACATTAGCCAAGTAGAAGTGGACGGCGCTCGACTGGCCGTCGAGGTGCGCGGAACCGGGCCGCTCGTGGTGTGCTCGCCCGCGATGGGGGACGAGCGCGACGCGTTCGGCCCCGTGGCCGACCGGCTCGTCGCCGCCGGCTATCGCGTCGCCCTGACGGACCTGCGAGGTCACGGAGACAGCGACACCGGGTTCGCCGAGTACGGTGACGCTGCCACGGCGAAAGACCTGCTGGCGGTGGCGGAAGCGCTCGGTGGGGGGCCGGTCGTCCTCGCCGGGGCCTCCATGAGCGCTGGAGCGGCGATCATCGCGGCCGGTACCCGCCCCGACCTCGTGACCGGACTCGTGCTTCTCGGCCCGTTCGCGCGCAACGGCAACGCTGCGATGAGCGCCCTGCTGCGCGTCCTGCTTGCGCGCCCCTGGGGCCCGGCCGTGTGGCGCGGGTACTCGGCATCCCTCTGGCCGGGTCTCGGGTCCACCGCCCGCGAGCGCGCAGCGCATCTCTCGCGCCGTCTCGCCCGCCCGGGGCGCTGGCACGCTTTCGCGCAGACGACGCGCACCGACCACAGCGTGGTCGCGCCGTACTTCCCGCGCGTGCGGGCGCAGAGCCTGGTGGTGATGGGTGCCGCCGACCCCGATTGGAAAGACCCCGCGGCCGAAGCGGACTGGCTCGCCGCCGAGCTCTCGGCGCGGGTCGTGATGGTTCCGGGGGTCGGTCACGCCCCCATGCTCGAGGCGCCCGAGGTCGTCGCCGAGGCGATGCTCGGTCTGCTCGGAGAGGTGCGCGATGGCGCGGGCCGGGCTTGACCCCGACGTCGTCGTGCGCCGCGCCGCCGACCTCGTCGATGCCGAGGGGCTGGATGCCCTCTCGCTCGCCCGCGTGGCCGGAGAGCTCGGGGTGGCGGCCCCCAGTCTGTACAAACACGTCGGAGGGCTCGGCGACCTCACTCAGCGGGTCGCCCTGTCCGCGACGCGCTCCTTCGGTGAGGCCCTCGCGCGGTCGTCGCGCGGGCTGTCGTCGCGCGATGCGCTGACCTCGCTCGCCGAGGCCTACCGAAGCTTCGCCCGAGAGCGCCCGGGAATGTACGAACTCGCCCAGCGCGGAGGTATCGGGCCGGAGTGGGAGCAGGCGGCCGGCGCGATCGTGGACGAGATCTCCCGCGCGCTCGCCGGATACGGCGACGGTGCCCGCGACGTGCATCGCATCCGCTTCGTGCGCTCGGCGCTGCACGGGTTCACCGACCTCGAGCGGCTCGGCGGCTTCCGGCAACCCGAGTCGATCGACGAGACCTTCGCACGGCTGGTCGATGCGCTCCACGCGGAGTTGTCGCGCGCGGCGGGGTAGGTGGAGGGTCGCGCTCGACGCGGTGCGGAATCCCGCCTCATGGTGCCGTCGCGGCACGGGTCGATCCCCGGTCGCGCGATTCTCGCTCGGGACCGGGGTGACCACAGCCCCCGTGCTGGATGCCGGGTCGCGCTCTTTCGTGGCTCCTGACGAGGACCCGCCGGTCGGTGTCGAGGGGGGTCGTGGAGGGTTCCTCCCCAGCGGGTGAACCGGACGAGTTGTCCACGGATGCCGTTGGCGGCGCGGTGGAATGTCGGATGCCAGGGCTAAAATTCGAACATGTCTTCGATGGATTCGTCTGGTGGCGCCGGGTCCGCAGACCGCCCGAGCTCTACGCCGGCCGGTGACGTCGATGTGCTCGCGGGGCTGGTCACCGAGGTGGTGGCGGCAGAGGCGGCGGTGGCTTTGGCGGAGGTTGCGCGGGTGCGGGCGTTGGCGGCGGCGGGGCGGTTCGCTCTGGATGCCGCGGCTTCGGCGCGGGCGTCGGCGCGGGCGTCGGATATGGCGATGCGGGAGGTGGCGTCCGAGGTTGCGGCGGCGTGTGGGGCGTCTGATCGGACGGTGCAGCGCGACATCGGCGATGCGTTGACGCTGGTGGAGTCGTATCCGGCGACGGTGACGGCGTGGGAAGCGGGGGCGTTAACGCGGCGGCACGTGCGGGTGATCGCCGAGGTCGGGGCGGAACTGCCCGTCGAGGCGCGTGAGGCGTTCGACGCTGTGGCTGTTTCGCTGGCGGGAGAGGTCTCGAGCCCAGCGCGGTTGAAGTCCCGGCTCGCGGTCGCGGTGCAGCGATTGCATCCACGGACGGTGACCGAGCGGCACCGGGCGGGGCGCGAGACCCGGTGCATCCGGGTCGTTCCGGGCGTGGACGGGATGTCGGATCTGATCGCGACGCTGCCGACGGTGCTGGC
>NZ_CAKKMM010000339.1:0-4569 GCF_918698205.1 Microbacterium sp. Bi128
GTCGTGCACCGTTCGACCGCTCGCCAGACGCCGCACGACGTCGGCATGCGCGCGCACCCACCCGACCCGCAGGCCACCCCAGACGGTCTTGCCGAGGGATCCGACGCGGATGACGCGATCGAGGTCGGGAAACGCGGTCCCCGTCGTCCTTCGATCGATGTCGAGCTCCGATGTCGTCTCGTCGAGCACCAGGAACGTCCCCGCCCGTTGCGACCCGTCGACGAAGGCGTCCACCTCCCCCGGGCTCATCGTGCGGCCCGTGGGGTTCTGGAAGTCCGGCATCAGGTACGCGAGAGCGGGGAGCACGCGGGCGAACGTCTGCGCGGCGCGATCGAGATCCCATCCGTCGTCGGTCGACACCGGAACGCCGACGAGTCGCGCGCCCGCGGCGCGGAAGGCGTCCGCCCCGTGCGGGTAGGTCGGCGTCTCGATCAGCACCCGATCGGCGCGGGACAACAGCACCGAGGCGATGAGGTGCAGCGCACTCTGCGCACCGGTGGTCACGAGGATCTGGTCGGCGCGCGTGGGCAGCCCGCGGTCGCGATAGCGCTGCGCGATCGTCTCGCGCAGATGCGGGTCGCCGACCACGTCGTAACCGGTGCGGGCGACGAGGGCGGCGGCATCCTGCGCCACCTCCGAGATCACCGCCGGAAGACCGGGCCACGCCGGTGGACTCGCCTGCTGCAGGTCGATCACGCCGTCGCGGCGGTCGTCCGCCCCGGGGTCGTTGCGGCGCAGGGGCAGAGTGATGCTGCCGCTTCCCCGGAGGCTCTCGATGTGCCCGGAGTCTCGCAAGCTCCGGTAGGTGGCAGCCACGGTCGTGCGGCTGAGGGCCAACGCCGCCGCAAGCTCGCGCTCCGCCGGAAGCGCCGTGCGAGGGGCGATGCGATTGTCGAGGCAGAGCAGACGGATCCCGTCCGCCAGCGCTTCGTAGGCGGGGCCGCGGCCGCGCCACCCGCCGAGTGCTTGCGCGAGAGCACGCGCCGAGATCCGGGAGTCCATGGGGCCAGAATAGACCGATTGGACCTCTGGGCTACACCCAATCCCGTGATTGGATTTGGCCGTGGCATCCAGGATCCTTCGTCTTCTCATCGGCCTCGCCCTCTACGGGTTCGGTTGTGCCCTCACCGTCGCCGCCGGGCTGGGAGTCGACCCGTGGACCGTGTTCACCGAGGGACTCGCGCGCGTGACGGGTGTGGGCGTCGGATGGATCACGAACATCGTGGGCCTCGGTGTGCTGCTGCTGTGGATCCCGCTCCACCAACGGCCCGGGGTCGGCACGATCGCGAACATCCTCCTCGTCGGCACGAGCATGCAGCTCGCCCTCGGAGCACTTCCCCACCCGCACTCCCTCCTCTGGCAGGCCGCCATGCTGGTCGCCGGCGTCGTCACGGTGGCGGTGGCATCCGGTCTCTACATCGGTGCGCACTTCGGCCCCGGGCCGCGCGACGGTCTCATGACGGGCCTGCACGCACGCTTCGGCTGGCCGATCTGGGCGTGTCGCCTCGGCGTCGAGGGCACGGTGCTCGTCGCGGGGTGGCTGCTCGGCGGCACCGTCGGGATCGGGACGGTCGTCTTCGCGCTCGGCATCGGACCCCTCGTGCACGTGGCACTGCCGCTCTTGGCCGCACCCGAGCCGCAGCGACGTCCTCGTCGCGCGGCCCGGGTGTGACGAGCGGTGGTCAGTGCTCCCGGAATTCGGGGCGGTCGCTCCCCGGCCTCAGGTGCGAGTGCAGGGCGTTCTTGGCGATCGCCATCGTGGGATAGACCCCGAGACGCTCGTCCTTGCCCGCCATGTGCACGGCATAGCCCTCGGCATCCTGCTGGATCTTGCCGACCACGCCGTTCGAACCGTAAGCGACCCAGAGTCGTCGCGTCGTCGTCTCGGACATACTGTTCCTTTCGTTCGACCTGGCCGGAGAGTACGCCCGCGGGCGACGGCCCGCCAGGGGGTCGACCACGCCGTGCGCGGTCACCGATATCCTGGACCCCGACCCCCAGTAGCTCAGTGGATAGAGCAGCGGCCTTCTAATCCGCCGGTCGCACGTTCGAATCGTGCCTGGGGGACCGAGATGGCGACCGACCCCCTCACTAGACTGAAGGGATGGTAGGCGCATCTGAGAACGACCGGCTCGTGTGGATCGACTGCGAGATGACGGGCCTCGATCTCCCCGTCGACGAGCTCGTCGAGATCGCGATCGTCGTGACCGACTTCGAGCTGAACGTGCTCGACCCGGGTTTCCAAATCGTCATCAAGCCCGACGACTCGGCCCTGGCGAACATGGGCGAGTTCGTCACCGAGATGCACCGCTCGTCCGGGCTTCTCGACGAGATCCCGAACGGTGTGAGCCTCGCGGATGCCGAATTCCAGGCGCTCGAGTACATCCAGCGCTTCGCACCGGTCGAGGGCAAGGCACCGCTCGCGGGCAACACCATCGGCACCGACCGGATGTTCCTCGCCAAGTACATGCCGCGCGTCGACCGCTGGCTGCACTACCGCAACGTCGACGTGTCGAGCATCAAAGAGCTCTCGCGCCGCTGGTATCCGCGCGCCTACTTCAACGCCCCGGCCAAGAACGGCGGCCACCGCGCCCTCGCCGACATCCTCGAATCCATCCGCGAGCTCGCCTACTACCGCAAGGCCGTCTTCGTGCCCGAGCCCGGCCCCTCGAGTGACGACGCGAAGGCTGCCGCATCGTCGGTCGTTTCGTCGTTCGCGCGCGACGTATGACATAATCGTTCAGTTGTCCGCTGCGGCAGACACATGGTGGCTATAGCTCAGTTGGTAGAGCACCGCGTTGTGGTCGCGGGGGTCGCGGGTTCAAGTCCCGTTAGCCACCCCAGCATCGAAGGCCCGCCTCCCCGGCGGGCCTTCGTCATTCCCGCCGAGACCTCGCGGGACTCGTAGAATCGATCGGACGACGCGGCTCGGCATCCCGTCGCGATCGTCCGCTCAGCAGGGAGGCCTCATGCACGAAGACGTCGACGCGCTCCCTCCCCTCGACCTGGATGCGACCGCGTTCGAGGCCCTCGTCGTGGCCGAACTCGACCACCTGCCCGACGACATGGTCGAAGGTCTCGACAATGTCGTCTTCGTGGTCGAAGACCGCCCGGAGGACGGATCGCTCGATCTGCTCGGCCTGTACGACGGGTGGGCGCTGACCGAGCGCGAGCGCTACGGCAGTGGCGAACTCCCCGACCGGATCATCCTCTACCGCGAACCGCACCTCGCCGCCTGTACCGACGAGGACGAGCTGCGCGACGAGATCCACACGACCCTGGTCCACGAGATCGCGCACTTCTACGGGATCGACGACGCCCGACTGCACGAGCTGGGGTGGGCGTGATGGCCGGTCTGGCCTCTCCCGAGCTCGACGAACTCACCGAGATCGAGGTCGCTCCCCCGGTCTCGTGGCAGACCGTCGTCTGGAACGACCCGATCAATCTGATGAGCTACGTCGTCCACGTCTTCCGCTCCTACTTCGGTTTCGACGCGGACACCGCACACCGTCTGATGCTCGCCGTGCACCACGACGGCCACGCGGTGGTCGCCCGTGGCCCGCGCGAGGTCATGGAAGTCCACGCTCAAGCCATGCACGACTTCGGCCTGTGGGCCACGGTTCGGAAGGACCCCGCATGAACGACCGCATCGTCGTTCTCGAGGTCAGCGGCCTCGAGGCACTGCACCTGGCGGGCATCGTCGGGCAGTTCCGCGACCTCGTCGTCGGTACCGGGCACGAGGACGACCCCGCGGTCGCGCGGCTCCTGCCCGACGCCTACCCCGACGACGAGGCCGCCAGCCGCGAGTTCCGCCGCCTCACCGGCGCCGACATGCTCGACCGCCGCGCCGAGGACGCGCGGACGGTCCTCGACACCCTGGGGATGGACGGCGTCGCCCTCGATCCGACGAGCGACCCCGACACGACGATCACGGTCGCGCTGGGCGAGAACGAAGCCCGCGCGTGGATGCGCACCCTCTCGGCGGTGCGCCTCGTGCTCGCCACGCGGCTCGGCATCCAGGACGACGACGACCATCGCCCGGATGACGCCCGCTTCGGCATCTACGACTGGATCGGCTACCGCCTGGACGGGCTCGTCACGGCGCTCGACCGGAATCTGGACCCCCCGCCGACCGAGCACTGAGGGCCCGATTCGCTACGGCAGGCAGAGGACCAGCGACGCGAGCGTCTGCGGCTCGTCGCGCAAGAGGTGCTCGTCTTCTTGCTTCGCCCACCGCTCCCAGTGCGGACGGTACGTGTCACCGTCGCGGTGCAAGGCGCGGTCCTTCCGCGAACGATCCGGCGCGTCCACCCACACGCGGACGTCGGCCAGAGGGGCCGCGGCAGCGGTCAAGAGCCCCGAACCCTCGACGACGAGCGGGAGCGACGGATCCACCGCATGAGCCTCGGCACGCTCGCCGGTCTCCCAGTCCCAGCGCTGCCACACACCGATCGTCCCCTTCGCGTGCGGGAGCAGGATCGTCTCGCGCGCATAGCGCGCACCGTCGGCCAGGCCGTCCCAGCCCGGGTAGAGATCGTCGAGCGCCACCAGCTGCACACGACCCCGTCC
>NZ_CAKKMM010000340.1:0-4569 GCF_918698205.1 Microbacterium sp. Bi128
GGTCCGGCCGGCCCAGCATCGTTGCGAAAAGCGCGGTCCACGTGTCCACGTCCTGCTGCGTGCCGGTGTTCGTGATGCCCAGGACCTTCATCCCGGCCTGTTCCAGGGGTGCCGTCAGTTGCGCATCGCTCCACTGGACCACGACGTCGGGGTTCAGCGCCCGGATGCTTTCGACATTGGGCGTGAAGTCGGTCGTGGCGATGTCGTGCGGGATGTTCAGGGCCTCCGGGTACATGGTGCCCATGGCGCCGTCGCGCATGGCGACCCATGAGGCGTTGTGCATCCCGGCCAGATGGCCGGCGCCCTGGTCGACGGCGGCCAGCAGGGAGGCGGCGGGCATGGGAATGGTCACCACCCGGGTGACCGGGCGGTCGAAACTCAGGACCGTCCCGCGCTGGTCCGTCACCTGGATCCCCGCCGGGCCGGAGGCGGAACCCGGGGGCGCAGTACCGGCAGCCCCTGCCGGGGGCGTTGACTGCGGCGACGACTGTGGCGCCGTGCCGGCCGCGGCGCAGGAAGCGAGGAACAGCGCCCCTCCGCCGTAGAGGGCCGCTGCCAGTACAGATCGTCGGTTGGCTTCGGGGATGCTCATCGGCCTACCTCCCGGGAAGGACCGCGCGCAACGGCCTTTCGCTCCGCGCCGGCCACAGCAATGGTCCCGGTGCGGCATTTCCTCACAGCATCCGCCGAATGCGCAGGGGTGTCAATGCCGGTCACGACGGGCATTGTTCGCCGATGGGCGCCGGTGCTAGCCTCGCTGATATCCCCTGTGAAATGAGGCCACGGGATGGAAATCAACGGCGCCCAACTGTTTGTCCGCTACGCGTATCCGCCGAATTCGCGGGGCAGCTGCGGGCCGCCTGACAGCGACGCGCTGCTGCACTATGGCCAGTCCGGGGTGACCGACGCGGGCCTGCGCGAACTTGCGAAGGGGTTCGCCGGCGCCTGGCCGTACCTGGAGCTCATCGCAGGTGCCACCGGCAACCCAGACCCGCTGGACTACGCGGTGGTGGAGGCCTACTGGGTGGGAAACACGCTGCTGGACTCCGTGGGTGTGCGCAGCATCGGCAATTCCATGGAGGACCGGTTCCGCGCACGGACCGGGCATCAGTTCCCGCATCTGATGGAAGGGGTCCTGGCCGGCGGCGTCCCGCATCACAGCTTCCACGTCCTGGAAATCTATCCGTGGACGGGACTCTTGCGCGATGACAGGCGCTCATCCACGGCCCTGAATGTCCTTGACCAATGCCGCATCCGGTGGGGCGAGGTGGTGGCCGTCGAAGCGGACAGCGCCCTCGTGCGCTCGCGGCCCCTGGCGTGGGACGGGATGGCGCTGTCGCTGGGGGAACCGGTGATCGAGACGGCCAAGTACGCCGTGGCCGGGTCCGGCTTCATCGCTGACCTCATGCCCGGGGACATGGTGTCCCTCCACTGGGACTGGGTGTGCGACCGGCTCTCGGCCGCCCAGCTCCACCGGCTCCAGCACTACTTTGCGCGCCACCTCAAGATCGCGAATTCCGGCGTGGAGCACCGCGGCGCGGCGATCGCCCTCGAATAGCGGCGCCTTCAGATCCTTCAGTGGGGGAGTTCCTTCAGTGGGAGAGTTCCTTCAGTGGGGGAGTGAAGGCTACGGGACCGTGTCGGTGGGGTCCGGGCCCCGTCCCATGAGCTCAAGTCCCGTCATCGCACGGTCGGCGCCTTCCTGGTCCACGCGTTCCAGGGCGAAGCCCATGTGGATCAGGACCCACGTGCCGCTCTCCACGGGGCCGTCATCGAGGAGGCCAATGTTGATTTTGCGCTCCACTCCGGCCACATCAACGAGGGCGAGTTGCCCGTTGTAGCCGTCGATCACTTCGATGATCCGGCCCGGTATTCCCAGACACATCCGTGGTTCCTCCTCAGCCTGTTTCATCCGGAGCCGCGCTCGCGGGCGCTGCGTCTGCGTTCGTGATGCGGGCTGTGACCAGGGTGCGGACTGCTTCCACGGCTGCCGGAACGGCGCGGGACACGTCCTCGGACAGTCCCATGCCCTCGTCCGTTCGCCCCGCGATGCAGCCGACCAGGTAGGTCTCCGGCAGCGATCCGCCCAAAACACGCAGACGGCGGAGGACAGCCAGCGGGTCCATGCCATGCGGATCGAAGGCCGGATTGGCCCGCAGGCCGGCCGGCGTCAGCGGACCGCCGCTTTCCAGGTCCTCCACCCGGATCTTCAGGATCCGAAGCGTTCCCGCGCCTGCGCTCCCGTCCGCCGGGGCCGGGAGCACATCCACGAGCACCAGCGCATCCACCCCGTCCAGGAGATCGTAGGCGAGGTGCAGCCCGCGGATCCCGTAGTCCCGCACCTGGACCTCCTCCGGCGCCCAGCCGGGCAGGCCGGACACCTCCTCGGCCAGCCGGCGGGCGACGGCCGGCCCAAATCCGTCGTCGCGAAGGAACACGTTCCCCACGCCCGCCACGAGGACCCCGCTCACACCGGGCCTCACATGCTCCGCATTCGCACGTAGCGCTTGATGTCCGGAATTGAACGCAGGCCGACGACGGCTGCTGCCAGGCCCGCGGCCAGCAAGAGCACGACTGTCATGATGCCCAGAGCTTTCATGGTGATGGTTCCTTTCCGTTGTCCGGGGCCGGCGCCGCGGTGAGCGGCACGAGTTCCTCGGGGGCGAAATACAGATACCGTCCGTACCACTCCTGCAGTTCGGCGGCGGGGTCGGCCTCGAGGACCACCGCGACGTGCGTTCCGCCGTCGACGTCGAAGTGGACTCCGGTGACACGCCCCGACTTGCCGGCGAAGAAGAGGTCCTGGGCGTCGGCGCGGCGCAGCGGGACAACCCGCACCCTGCTGCCGCGTGAGATCGGGACGCCGTCGATGAAGACGGTGTCCGATCCCGGATCCACGGCGGCGTCCCGGGCCGGATCCCACCACGGCGTGCCGGTGTCCGCGTCGGAGGCGCCCGGAACCGAGAATTCCGGAACTGAGAACTCCGGATAGGCCGGGACCGCGGGGCCGGGGAAGCCGTCGCCTCCGATGCTCCCGGGTCCGAGGGGCGCACCGGCGTGCGGGTTCCGCAGGATGCCGTGCAACTGCTGGAGCTCCTCTGCCGTCATGTTTTCGCAGCGTTCGATGATCGCCGCGGCCCGGGCATCGGTTGACCGGGCCTCCGCCTTTTCCGCATCGGTCAGGGTGAGCACCCGCAAGGTCAGGATTTCATCGATCTCCGTCGCGTCGAACAGTTCCACGGTGCTTTCCGGTGCCACCGCCGGATGGTCATAGAGGATGATCGGGGACAGGAGCAGGACATCGCGCTGCCCCTCGGGGCCGGCGAGCACGGGCCAGCAGCGGTGCTGCCTGCACGACGCCGCCGCCGCCGCTGCCCATCCCGGCGGATCGATCACCGACAGGAAATCGGCATCGTGGACGGCGAGCAGGACATGGGCTCCGATGAACGAGTACTCGATGGCGGAACGCGTGTCGGTGGCCGCTGCCGCCGCGTTCTCCACCGTGACCCTGAGCCGCCACAGCGGCCCGTGGGCCGGCCCCGCCGCTGCCGCGGCCGCGGCATCTGCTCCGGCGGCCTGCCCCGGCGCCACCACTTGCGCCGCCAGCAGGCGCACCTCGCCACGAAGCTCCCGCCGCCGGCGCACAAGCCGGCCGGCAATGGCGCCGGCGGAATCCAGCACGGGCTCGATGTCCTCGTTCGCCGGCACGTTCACCGGCGCGGACACGCCGGCGGCAAGCTGGCCGAGGCTGTACGGCCCGAGGGTGATCTCCTGATCCGTTGCCTCGTCCCAGCTAAGCCACCGGGAGGCGCCGACGGTGAGTTCGTCGACGGGCGTGAATCCGCCGTCATCCGCGCGTTCGGCGGACCGTCTCTGGAGGTGCAGGAAGCGCAGGTGCACGTCGACCCGGGCCGCGGGTCCCGGCTCGAGGAGGCAATCCGCTGCCATGTCCGGCGCTTCGCCGGCACCGGATTCAGCCGCGCCCGGCGGCCCGAGCACGCCGAACTGCCAGCGGGCCTGGTTCTTGGCGGACGAGGCGCGGTAGGGGTACAGGAGGTATCCCTCGTAGAGGACGGCGTCGGCGACGGCGCGGGCCAGGCTGAGTCCGGTGTTCACGGCACCGGGTCGCCCGCCCCGGCCAGCAGCCCCTCGATAGCGGCCTCCCAGGAAATCAAGCCGTGGACCGCCTTGTACCTGGCCAGGGCCGCGAGGACGTCGCGGTCCAGGCGGATCCATCCCTGGTTCGGGAAGAATGCGTCCATCAGCGAGCGCCAGGCCGCCACGGGCAGGGCGTACCGGGTTTCCCGGTCCCAGGGAATCTGCTCGACGCCGAAGCCCGCCGCGCCGCGCGTGAAGACCGTCCCGGAGAAGAGGAACTCCAGCGGGACCGTCCCGTCCCGCAGGGAGTTCAGGTATTTTGCCGCTGCGACGTCGAAGTCGAACGTGCAGGGCAGCGGCAGGTCAACGTCGGCACTGTCCGCAAATCCCTGGACCAGGACGCCGCTGTGCATCCAGATGAAGGGCTTGAGTGTGGTGGGCAACCGTCCGCGGGTGCCGATGAGTTCCAGC
>NZ_CAKKMM010000341.1:0-4557 GCF_918698205.1 Microbacterium sp. Bi128
GCAGCAGGGTGCGCCTGTCACGCCAGGCCTGGGCAATGAGGCGTTTGTTGTCCAGCGGCGGCTCCGGGACCGCGTCCGCCGGCCGGACGATCGGGATGGGACCGGTGGAAGGATCCTCGAAGGTGTCTGTCCCGGACGCCTTGAAGGGCCGCTCCGCCTCGAGGGGCGTGATGTCCGCCCGGAACCAGGCCGCCGCGGTGGTCACCGAGCCGGCCACCAGCAGGCCCACCACGGCCAGGTGCAGGAAGACGGGGATCCCGGCGGCGGCGGCCCAGGCGCCCAGCCCGGCGCCCGCCACTGTGCCCAGGCTGAAGGAGCCGTGCAGCCGGGGCATGATGTGCCGCCGGACGGCGCGTTCCACCGCGGCGCCTTCGACGTTGGACGCGGTGTTCCAGCTGGCGGTGCCCAGCCCGATGATTGCCAGACCCGCGGCAACCGCCACCGGGCTGGCGAGCACCGAGGTGCCGAAGCCTGCCAGCGCCAGCCCGAATCCGACCATGATGCTGCCGATCCGGATGGTGCGCTTGGAGCCAAGGCGAAGGACAATCAGGCCCGAGGCGGACACGGACACGAAGGATCCCGCCGTCATGCAGAGCAGGAGCAGCCCGATCGTGCCCGGGGTCAGGTCCAGACCGTCGCGGATGGCCGGCAGCCGGGACACCCAGGTGGAAAAGGCGATTCCGCTCGCGGCGTAGGCCACCACCACGGCGTTTCGCCAGTGCGTGATCTCGGCGGGCGGGACGAAGACTTCCTTGCTCACAGCAGCCAGATTCACAGCAAAGCCATGGGCTAGGCCACCCTGACGACGGCCTGGGCCTTGACGAGGACCTTCTGGGCGGCCGAGACGACCGTGAGGTCGACGCGGGCGGTGCCGGCGTCGGCGTCGAGGGCCCCGATGGCCCCGCTGACCTCGATCACGGCACCGGCCTCCGGTGTCCCCGTCGTGTCGGCGACGGGAACCGGCTTGGTGAAGCGGGTCTGGAAGTCGACGACGGCGGCGGGATCGCCGGTCCAGTCGGTCACGAGCTGGACGGCCGCGCCCATGGTGAACATGCCGTGGGCGATCACACCCGGCAGGCCGACGCCGGTGGCGAAGGCCTCGTTCCAGTGGATCGGGTTGAAGTCACCGGATGCGCCGGCGTACTTGACGAGGTCGGTGCGGGTGACGGTAATGCTGCGGCTGCCAATGTCCTGGCCGACCGTGAGTGCTGCGATGTCGATGCTCATGGCTACTGTCCCTCTCCGCGGACCAGGATGGACGAGGTGGTGGTGGCGACCGGCTCCCGGACACCGGTGGCATCGGTGGCATCGCCGGGGGCCAGCGCGAAGATTTCCGAGCGGGTGGTGATCATGGCTCCGCCGCCCATGGCGCGGACGCCGTCGACGTGCAGTTCGGCGACCAACCGGTCCCCCGCGACGATCGGGCGGTGGTGCGTTAACCAGCTGCGCGTCGGCTCGCTGCGCGACGATAATGGCGAAGGTCGGCGGCGCCACGAGGTCCCTGTGACCCAGCGCCTCGGCGGCGGCAACATCGAAGTGGGCAGGGTGGGTGGCTTTGACCGCGCGCGCGAACTCGCGGATCTTCTCGCGGCCGACGTCATACACCTCTGCGGCAGGGTAGCTGCGCCCATGCAGGTCCGGATTGATAGTCATGGTTCCAGCCTATCGCCACGCCCGGAGCCGTCCGGCTTCGTGACAGGGTGCGCGCCGGGAACCGGACGGGCACAGACGGGCGCTCCGGCGGGTCTTGACCGGCGCGATATGATGAAAACATCAATCCATCAATCCGAATCGCCGAGGGCGCCGCCGCACCGCGCCGCGAACGGATGCGAGAAAGTGTTTCCCCGCCATGATCTCCGCCGCGCAGACACCCCTGTACGAAATCAAGGCCAACCTGTTCAAAGCCCTGGCGCACCCGGCCCGAATCCGGATCCTCGAGCTTCTGGCGGCCGCGCCGGACAATACGGCGCCGGTCAGTTACCTGCTCGCCGAGACGGGGCTGGAGCCCTCGCACCTGTCCCAGCATCTGGGCACGCTGCGCCGGCACGGTGTGGTGACGTCGGTCCGGACGGCGAATGTCGTGACCTACCGGCTGGCTCATCCCAAGATCAAGGAGCTGCTCGCGATTGCCCGGGTCTTCCTGCTGGACACCCTCGCCGGTTCCAGCGAACAGCTCCGGATAGCGCAGGAGCTGCCGGCAGGCCACCTCGACCGCGCGGGCGACGCCGACAGTACCGGCCACCTCGACGCCACGGCAACGTGAGCGCCGCCCAGGCAGCAGACCCGGCGACGACATCTGCCACGGCCCGGGGACGCTTCGCCCGGTTTGTGCCGTCCCGCCGCGACTACGAGCTCTTGAGGTCCGCCTGGAAGACGGACCTGTTCGCCGGCATCACGGTGGGCATTGTGGCGCTCCCCCTGGCCCTGGCCTTCGGGGTCAGTTCCGGGGTCGGGGCGGAGGCCGGACTCATCACCGCAGTGGTGGCAGGACTTGTCGCCGCCGTCATGGGCGGATCCAACGTCCAGGTCTCTGGCCCGACCGGCGCCATGGTGGTGGTCCTGGCCCCGGTGGTCGCCGTCCACGGCGTCGGCAGCATTGCCCTGGTCTCTGTATTGGCCGGGCTGCTGGTCGTGGTCCTGGGCGCCAGCGGGCTGGGCCGGGCCGTCGCGTTCATCCCGTGGCCGGTCGTGGAGGGTTTCACACTCGGCATCGCCGCCATCATTTTCCTCCAGCAGGTTCCCTTGGCCACGGGCACCGAGGGAACGCCGGGCCACAACACCCTCCTGGCCGCCGTCGAGAGCGCGTCGCAGGCCACCATGCCGACCGTGCTGGAAACGCTCGCGGTGGTGGCCTGCGTCGCGGCCGTGATGTACCTGCTGCCCAGGCTGAACAAGGCCCTGCCCGCGAGCCTGATCGCAGTGCTGCTCACCACCGCGGCGGCGGAGATGCTGGCGCTGGACATACCCCGGATCGGCGCGCTTCCGCACTCCCTGCCGGCGCCCTCGATGCCCTCTGTCGATCCGGCCGCGCTGGGAGGCCTGCTGATGCCGGCCGTGTCCATCGCGACGCTCGCCGCCATCGAATCCCTGCTCTCGGCCCGGGTGGCCGCCGGCATGGTCGGCCCCGACGGCCGTCCGTCCGGCGCGTACAGCCCGGACCGGGAGCTCACCGGCCAGGGGCTGGCCTCGATCGCTGCCGGATTCTTCGGCGGCATGCCCGCCACGGGCGCGATCGCCCGGACCGCCGTGAACGTCCGTTCCGGGGCCAAGACCCGGCTCTCCGCGGTGGTGCACGCCCTGGTGCTGCTGGCCATCATCTACCTGGCGGCGGGGCTCGTCGGCAGGATCCCGCTGGCGGCGCTGGCCGGCATCCTCATGGTCACGGCCGTCCGCATGGTCTCGCGGCACACCGTGACGGCGATCCTGCGCTCCACCCGGGCCGACGCCGCGGTCTTCGTGGTCACCGCCCTCATTACCGTCGCCTTCGACCTCATTGTGGCCATCCAGATCGGACTCGCCGCGGCCGCCGTGTTCACGCTGCGGACATTCGCTTCCCTGAGCGGGGTCCGGCGCGAGGACATCCCGGGGCCGCCGGTTCCGGGCGACGAGCACATCGCCATCTTCCGGCTGGACGGGGCCATGTTCTTCGGTGCAGCGGAGCGGGTCCTGCAGGAGATCAGCCAGGTCAGGGACATCCAGGTGGCCGTCATCCGGCTCTCCCAGCTGCGGATGCTGGACGCCACGGGCGCCCACATGCTCGTTGAGGTGGTCTCCGCGCTGGAGCTGCGCGGGGTCACGGTCCTGCTGAAGGGGGTCCAGCCGCAGCATCTGGAGCTCGTGACCAATGTGGGGGTCATCCGCTCACTGCGGCATCACAAGCACCTGTTCACATCCCTCCCGGACGCGGTGGAGCATGCCCGGAGCCATGTGGTGCGGAACGCGGCCGCTAGCGCTTGAGGTTTTTCCGGATCGCCTGGCCGCGGACCACAAGCCCGGCAATGTGCAGGATCAGGCCGAGTCCGATCACTGCCAGTGAGGCGAGGGCAAGGGGCTGGTTGCCGGTGCTGTTGCCCACCACGCTGAGGATGATGCCGAGGGCGATCAGGCCCATGGCGCTGAAGACGATCACCTTGTAGGTGGTTGACGCGGTGGCCCAGAATTCATTCAGCACCGTGCCAGTCTACCGGGACGGCCGGACGACACCGCGAGCCGCAAAATTCCTGGCGACACTCAAATTGCCTGCCGACGCGGGAATACGGGCGCGCCCGGTAATTTGCGCGCCGCGGGGCAATTCCAGCGTCAGAACAAGGCTTCCTGCACGGCCGGGACATCCGAGCCGTGGTCACCGAGTTCGATCACCCGGGCCTTGAGCTGGCCCAGGTTCACCACGAATTCCAGTCCGCTGCCATCCAGCGCCGCGAGGGCAATGCTGCCGCTCAGCGCGTCGATCCGGAACCCATGCGCTCCGGCCGCCAGGTCGTGCGGATAAGCATGCCGGGCGGCCGGGGCGCAGGCCTTCGCGGAGAGTTCCGGCCGGTCCCACCGCTCATCCACCAC
>NZ_CAKKMM010000342.1:0-4554 GCF_918698205.1 Microbacterium sp. Bi128
TGTTCACCCTCCCGCTCCGATCCAGCCGACCCCCTCTCCCGATCCCCGCGCTGCCGGCGCTGACTTCGCGTCGCGCGACGGCCCTGTTCCTCGACGATCGCGGCGCCGCCACCGCCGAGTACGCCATCGCGACGATGGCCACCGTCGTCTGGTTTACGCATACCCGACGTGCGGATCGCTCGGCTGCGGATGCCGAAATCGACTAGCCCGTTAGACCGGGAGGAAGAACGCTGCGATGTGTCCGATGGTGCCTCACCCGAAGAACCCCTCAAAGGGAGGCCCAGGGTAGTAGGCGTCGCCTCGGGCCACCGCAAGACTCCAGGCGTCCTCACTCAGGCCCTGTGGTGGCCCAGGAGGTAGCTGTTGTTGCGTGCGACGGTCGGTGCCACGAATCCACTTGCCGAACGCCGATCTCGGAATCGCCACACCTCGACCTCTGATTTCAAGGCCCTTGTCCGTGAGATACCAGTCCTTGCAGATCATCTCGAAGACAGGCCCTGTCGAAACCCAGGCACCCTGCTCGGCCTGCCGTCCGGCTACAGCGTCAGCTAGGAGAGCGGAGAGGTTTTCGAGAAGCCCCTGTGCCGACAACGACCGGCTGACCTCTGCTCCACCTACCCGGACGAGCGCTTCCGAGAGTTCATCCAGCACGTCTGCGGCGTCCTTGTCCTCAGTCCAGACCGCTTGCGCCTCGTAGCTGGTGTGCTCGAAAACGATCCGTGCTGGAAAGTTAGAATTCTTCGCGAGATACAGGACGCGGACCCTAGGCGCAGAGAGCATCACACCGGCTGGGACTACAACTTCGCCCGACCCTTCACCCCCCGTACTGCCGGCGCGAGAACGGATCGCATTGATACTCGTCGCGGCATTGAACGCGGCGTCTACGGCCTCGTACGTCGGCAGCTCAGCGAGTCGAACAGCACTCCTTGTTCGGCTCGCGGCGCGCGCAGAGGAACGAGTCCGAATTTCTTCATCCATCTGATTCAGTCTTGGCACAAGGCGCGCTGCGGTCGCCTCCGCGGCGGTCTCGGCCGCTTGCTGCGCGGCGCTTGTTGCGGCCGTCGAAATCGCTGTCTCATTCTCAGAACGGACCTGGCGGAGAAGGATGCGCTCGAACCACACCAGGACAGCTGCCAGCAGCAATGTCGTACCAACGTTCACGAATAGACCAGACCAGAAGGCTGCCTGCTCCTCACGCCAGGGCGATCCGCCGTATGCTACCCACCCGCCGAAAAGTAGAGCGGATACTCCAAGAGCAACGAACAACACCACAAGCCACCAGCGCACGCGAACCATAGATCTCGGGATGCGCACGTCTTGGGCTGCCACGCCTCGCAGATTATCCGCTTAGTCGCGCCGCGCGTAACGTGTGCACCATGACTTCAGCGCCGAACTTACGGGATCTTCGCCGCTTGGCGCGTGACCGCGGTCTCGTGATCATCCGCTCTCGACAGAACGACCCGGATGCTGCCGACTTCGGCCTGTACGCCATCGTCAAGCCCGACAACGGGGGTAAGGGAACTGACCCTCGCGGTGAGCGTGCGGCTGAAGGTGCGTTTGCTGACGGGCATGGCCTCACCCTCGAGGACGTCGACGACATACTTCATGGACGCCACTAGTGAGGACGGTGATGCGCGTCCGCTCATTTCTGGAGCGGCCGCGCGATATGGCTCAACAACTTTTCACGCACGGGCAGCCTCGGCGCTCTATGTCATCCTGGCTCGGGGGTTCAGCATGACTACTTATCTTGCATACATCGATGATTCAGGTGACGAGACGCTTGCCGTATACACCGCGCTGCTGTTGCCTATCGAACGTTGGACGGAGGCACTCACTCTGTGGCTCAGTTTCCGGAAGAATCTCTACCGCGATTATGGGATCCCCGCCGACTTCGAGATCCACTGCAAGGACCTGATCCAGGCAGGCAAGGGGAGGCCTGCCCCGGGCATCACCTACGGCGTCAACACCGAGGCGAACAAGCGCCGACGGGTACTAGAACTTGCCAACGCCACGATTCGATCCATACCTGACTTGCAAGTTGTTGCGAAGGTGCACGCGCATGTTTCGCCGGATCACTGCTACCGCACGCTCCTTTCAGAGATCGACGCTCAGATGGCAGCCGGTGACAGCTGGGCGCTGTTGGTTGTGGACGGCGACGGCTCTCAGCCGTACCAGAAGGCTGCCCACCGCGACCTGAAGCTCGCGAATCGTCGGATCGTCGAAGACCCGTGGCATCAGGGAAGCCATGCAAGCCAGTTCGTTCAGATGGCAGATGTCGCCGCGTACAGCGTGTTTCAGGCCCATCGCCTTCGCGAGTCGCGCCGCCAGCTATGGGGCTGGATGGCAACGTATCTGCATCCGAAGGAACTTCCGGGTTGCTGCGCGTGCCCGTAGACGCGAAAAAGGCCCCGAAGCAATTCGGAGCCTTGATCGAAGCCAGACCCCGCGATCTGAGTACTCAGACGGGACCTCGCACGCATAACGTTACGCGACACGAACAGTCGCAGCAACAACGGCAGGAAAATTCCCAGCAATTTCGTCACGAGCGACGACACGAGCAACGTTACGAGCAACGACACGAGCAACGACACGAGCAACGACACGAGCAACGACACGAACGGCTTCGAGCGGAAGTTCCCGGTAGGTCAGCTTGGACCTCGCGCGTAGCACTTGACCCCTGGGGCGGAGAGCTGAGCGAGCCGACTCGTGGCCATCTGCCGAGGCTGTAGTAGTACAGCGGTGGTGCGGCAGTTAGTGCGTAACGCGCACTAAATACCCGGTCAGCGCGTCCTTACGCGATCCGGTGTACTGTCGGCTCATCCGCCCGGGCGCACAGGAAAGCCGCCCCGATCCCAGCCAGGTAGTCGAGGCGGCTTGCAGATTGCTCCCACTCATGATCGTAGACGATCGCCTGCACGCACGCACTGCCGTTGGTGACGGCGACCTCCATCGAGACGCCTCACACTATGACTTCTCTTGTGAGTCTTCAGCGCCTGTGACACCCCCCACTCCGGGGGGACTCTTCACCAAGGTGTTCTCTGCCAGGCGGAGCATTCAGAACTGCACCGTTGGCTGGATGTGCAACACGGCCGACTGTCCTTCGTGCGGTGAGCGCGTAGCGCTGAGGGCACAGAATGACGCGCTGGCCCGGTTTGCCCGGTTCCCTTGGTGCGTGAGCCTGCGCCTGTCGGTCGAGCTGAACCCTGACCTCGATGCAGGGCGGCGAGACCTCGATCGCGTTCGAACTTCGTTTCTCGAAACAGTCAAGCTCAGACACAGATCGGGGGCATACCTCCGCAGCACCGAGGTGACCCGCGTGGATGCCAGATGGAACTGGCACGACCATCTCGTCGTCATCCCCCTCGACAACACCTTGGACGACGAGACTCGCCGCCTTCTCGATGCGTGGGAGGACGCCTGCCGTCAACACGACCTGACGCCCTCCTCGCACAGCCGCCTCAGCCTGACGGAATCCGCCCTCACCTACATCACGAAGCCCCGCCTGGGGGCCGGTGAGCACTCCCTGCGCGACCTCATCGACCGTGCCGCCCAGGGCGACGCCGAGGCTGTCGACGACTGGATCGAGTGGGACCGCTGGCGCCTCACGCACCCCCGCGCCCGCTTCCGCAGCTCGTGGGTCTCCTCGCCGACAACCCCCAGTGCACGGGATCAGCACATGACCGGCGTCGACCCCGCCGACTTCAACCGCCTCAGTCTGCTCATCGCTCTCGGGGTCAGGACCGCATCCGAGCAGGCTGACCTACTGGGGACCTCGCTGAGCACCACGAAGCGCCGTCGTCGCCACCTCCCGGATTCCCGCCCTGGACTCACACCCGTGATGCGTGCCTGATGCACGACACGCCCGGCTTCCCGCCGTAATGAACGGGTGGACCCCGTAGGCCGACATCTTCCAGTGAGGAGATGATCATGGCCACCACCATCGCAGTCGTAGCCCGCCGCGTCGGGCGCCCCTGTGGTGTGTGCTCCCTCCCCGCCGCAACACGGGAATGGGTAGAGGAGAGCCTGGCCGAGGGCAGCTCCATTTCCTCCGTTTCCCGTCAGCTTGGTCTCCGTCCCGGGCGCGAGTCGATCGCGAGCCACATGAAGGGCGGGCACCTCCGCGCCGACCTGGAGGAGCGTGTTCTCCGTCACCAGGGCCTCGATACCGTGTCGATCGTCGGCAGGATCACCGAGATTGCCCAGGGCCACCGCCAGACGGTCCTGGAGGCGGAGGAGAGCGGCAACGGCAACCTGGCAATCCGTGCCCGTGATGCAGAACTACGCGCCCTTGGTGCGCTCGCCGCAGCGGGCTTCGACACCGAGCGCGACGCGCAGGCGCAGGTGCTCACCCGCAGGATCGCGAACGCCGCCGTGACGGTAGCCAAGACCGACTCCGCCGTGGCCGATGCCCTCCTGCTCGCGCTGGATGCCGCCGGGCACCCGGACGTGGCCGACCTCCTTGCGATCGAACTTTCCGCAAACGAAATGGGGACCCCATGACCGACACGACTGCACCCGCACAGACCCCCGCCCGAGCACGCCTCGAAGCCCTGC
>NZ_CAKKMM010000343.1:0-4547 GCF_918698205.1 Microbacterium sp. Bi128
TCCCCGACAAGCGCGTCGAGACGCTCCCGGCGGCCGTCGCCGAGGCTCGCACCGCGATCCCCGACCTGCGCCTGGTGATCCTCGGGACGGGGCCGAGTACCCCGCAGGTCCGCGCCGAGGTGGATCGCGTCGGCGGTGCGGAGTGGACCGAGTTCCCCGGTTTCGTCTCGGATGCCGAGCTCGACACGCTCCTGCACGGCGCCCTGTGCCTCATCAATCCGTCGCGACGCGAGGGCTACGGCCTCGTCGTGGTCGAGGCGAACGCCCACGGCACCCCCGTCGTCCTCGTCGCGGACGAGGGAAACGCCGCGACCGAGCTCGTCGACGACGGCGTGAACGGTATCGTCGCCCCCCGAACCTCCCCCACCGACCTCGCCCGGGCCATCCGGGCCGTCGCCGACGGGGGTGACGACCTGCGCCGCTCCGCGCGCGCCTGGTACGACACCGCCGTGGGCACCCGCACCATCCGACGTACCGTGGAGGGGATCCTGTCGGCGTTGCAGCTGCCGACCTCCCCCGCACCGCGGATCATGAAAGAAGACACGCCGTGACCTCTCCCGCCCCGAACGACGCCGTCGAACTGACGATCCTCATGCCGTGCCTCAACGAGGCCGAAACCCTCGAGGTCTGCATCCGTAAGGCGCAGGGCTTCCTCGAGCGCAGCGGCATCCAGGGCGAAGTTCTCATCTCCGACAACGGCAGCACCGACGGCTCGCAGGCCATCGCTGAGGGCTTGGGCGCGCGCGTCTCGCACGCGCCGCGGCGCGGCTACGGCGCCGCCCTCATCAACGGCATCGAGCAGGCCCGCGGCCGGTACATCATCATGGCCGACGCCGACGACAGCTACGACTTCGAGAACCTCGAACCGTTCGTGGAGCGACTTCGCGCGGGCGCCGACCTCGTCATGGGCAACCGTTTCCGCGGGGGCATCGCCCCCGGTGCCATGCCGCCGCTGCACAAGTACCTCGGCAACCCGGTGCTCTCCTTCATCGGAGAGCTGTTCTTCCGCCCCGGCATCCGGGACTTCCACTGCGGGCTGCGCGGCTTCAACCGCGCGCGCATCCGCGAGCTCGACCTGCAGACCACGGGCATGGAGTTCGCCTCCGAGATGGTCGTGCGCGCGTCGCTCGCCCGCTACCGCATCGAAGAAGTGCCCACGACACTGAAGAAGGACGGCCGGTCCCGCCCGCCGCACCTGCGCAGCTGGCACGACGGCTGGCGTCACCTGCGCTTCCTGCTGCTGTTCGCGCCGCGCTGGCTGTTCGTGTACCCCGGTCTCGTGGCCTTCTTCCTCGGCGCCATCGCGGTGGGCGTCCTCGCCTTCGGTGGCGTGAACATCGGGGGCGTGGGCTTCGACGTCACCACGATGGTCTACGCCAGTGCGCTCTCCGTGATCGGATTCCAGTCGCTCTTGTTCTTCTGGTTGACCAAGCTCTACGCCACTCAAGAGGGGTTCCTGCCCGCGAGCGAACGCTACCGGCGGATCGTCGCGAACTGGTCGGCCGAGCGCGGGCTCCTCATCGGTCTCGGCCTCTTCGTGCTCGGCGTCGTGATCGGCATCGTGCAGGTGATCCTCTGGGGCAACCTCGATTTCGGCGCGCAGAACGCCGCCCAGGCCGTCCGTATCGCCGTGCCCAGCGCCCTGCTGATCATCCTGGGCTTCCAGACCGTGATGATGAGCTTCTTCTCGGGCGTGCTCACCACGCCCCGGCGCGAGCAGCGCCCCGAAGCCGTCATCGAGAGTTGATGCCTACCCGCCGCATCCTCGTCGACCTCCTCGGGTTCACCGGTTCGCGGGGCGGCACCGAGACGTACGTGCGGGAGCTTCTGCCGCGCGTGGGGGCCTTGCTTCCCGACGTGCGCTTCGCCGCCCTCACCGGACGCGCGGGGACGGAGCGGGTCGGAGCGTTCTTCCCGGGCCGCGTGCAGACCCTGCGGGCCGTGGGCGCGGACCCGGCGACGTGGGCACTGGGCGCCGTCGCCGCCACCGACGCGATCGCGCGTCGGCACCGTGTCGACCTCGTCTGGGCCCCGCAGAACTTCGGCCCCGTCCTCCGCGGGGTCCCGCGCGTGGTGACCGTCCACGACGCGATCTACGACGAGGTCCCGGGCGGGCTCGCGGAGCGCGCGCAACGCGGACTCACGTCCTGGCTGATGCGCCGCTCGGCACGGACCGCCGACCGTGTCCTGACGGTCTCCCACGCCGCCGCGGAGAGCATCGTCCGCAACCTCGGCGTCGACGCTGAACGCATCGCCGTGGTCCACAACGGCAGCGGCGACCCGCGACCGGTCGACGATCCCCCCGCGGTCGTGGCATCCCTCGCCCTTCCGCCGGGCCGGCCCGTCGTCCTCAGCGTCGGCAATCGGATGCCGCACAAGAACTTCCCCGGGCTCCTCGCCGCGGTGGCCTCCCTCCCGCCCGCGCGGCGCCCCGTCACCGTAATCGCGGGCAGCCGACTGCCCGATCCGCTCGGCGACGACGTCGCCCGCCTCGGGCTCCAGGACGATGTCGTGCTGCCGGGCTGGGTGAGCGATGCGCAGCTGGAGGCCCTGTTCCAGGTCGCCGACCTGTATGTCTGCCCCTCGCTCGTCGAGGGATTCGGGCTCCCCGTCATCGACGCCCTCCGCCGCTCGGTCCCCGTGCTCGCGAACGACGTCCCGGTGCTGCGCGAGGTGGGCGGCGACGCCGCCCGCTACGCCGATGCGACGGATGCCGCGGCCTTCGGCGCCGCCCTCGCCTCCGTGCTCGCGAGTCCGCCGGATGCCGCCGCACGTGGCCGCGCGCAGGAGTGGGCGTCGCACTTCACGTGGGACGGTGCGGCCGAGGCGACCGCCGTCGAGCTCGAGCGCGTGCTCGCCGCGGGAGCGCGACGATGAGCACCGCCGACGCCGCACCATTGCAGGGTCCGTCGATGAAGCGACGCCTGCTCGGATTCCTGCTCGTCCCCGCGATCGCCGCGCTCTCCCCGTTGATCGCCCTGCCCGCGGTCGTCCAGATCGCCGGGGCGAGCGGGTGGGCCAGCGCCATCGCCGGTGAGAGCATTGGGACCTTCGCCGCCATCGCGATCGGGTGGGGATGGGCGACGATCGGACCGGCGCTCATCTCGATCGCCGCCGACGACGACGAGCGCGCGCGCCTGTACCGCGAGTCCATCGCGGTGCGCCTGATGATCTCGATCATCGCCCTGCCCGCGCTCGGGGTGATCTGCTGGTTCATCGCCTCGCCCGGGTCCGAGTGGCTCACGGTCCTCATGGGCGCCCAGGGCGCCCTCATCGCCCTCTCGTTCACCTGGTTCTGCGCGGGCGTCGGCGATCCGAAGACGATCGTGATCTTCGATGCCGCCCCCCGCCTCATCGCCAACCTCGCCGCGGCGGGGCTCGTCCTGATGACCGGGGTCGTCGTGCTCTACCCGCTCGCGGGGATCGCCGTGACGCTCATCGGGACCGGCTTGTTCACGATGCGCCTGCTGCGCCGGCATCCGGGTCCGTGGCCGCGTCCCCGGGACATGCCCGCGCTGCTGCGCTCGAACCTGTCGGTCGCGCTCAACGACGCCGGGCTCAGCGGATACTCCAGTGTCCCCGCGCCGGTCGTGAACGTCACCGCCTCGGCGTCGGCCGCCGGCGGCTACGCCACGGCCGACAAGATGCTCAAGCTCGGGCAGTTCATCCCGATGACCCTCGCCAATGCGCTGCAGGCCTGGATCGGCGAGGCGCACGGCGCGCACCGGGGACGCCGGATGGGCGTCGCGCTGCTGCTCGCGGCGGGCGCCGGCGTGATCGGTTGGGCCGGACTCGCCCTGGTCGGGCCGTGGCTGACGAGCACGTTCCTCCCCGCGGCTCCCGCCCCGTTCGACATCCTGCTGGTGATGGGCCTGGTGTTCTTCTTCTTCTCGGTGCGCACCGCCGTCGCCCGGCTCGTGCTCTTCCCCGCCGGTCAGGCGGGAGCAGTGATGCGCGCGACCCTGATCGCCACGGCCGCGGGCATCCCCCTCATGATCGCGCTCGCCATCGCGTGGGGACCGCTCGGGGCCGCCCTCGGCTACGCCTTCACCGAAGGCGCCGCCACCCTCCTCCTGGCCCGCCGGTGCTTCCGAGTGCTGCGCGACCTGCGTCACACCCCCAGCGAAGCCCCGGTATGACGTCGTCGCTCCGAGAGTGCTCGACCGCCGCAGAAAGGACGACCCCGTGAAGGTCGCGATCAACGGACGTTTCCTGCTCGACTCCTTCGGCGGTGTGCGCCGCGTCGCCCTGGAGCTGAGCCGCCACCTCGCGGATCTGCGGTCCGACATCGTCCTCGCGGTTCCCCCCGCCGCGGTCGACCAGGTGCCCGAGGGCGTCCCGTTCGAGGTCGTCGGGCGGGCGACGGGCGCGGTATGGGAGCAGATCGATCTGCCCCTCTGGCTGCGCCGGAATGGCTCGCCCGTGCTGCTGAACTTCGCCAATATCGCACCGATGACCTACGCGAACCAGATCACGATCCTCCACGACATCGCCCCCGCGATCCGCCCGCAGGACTTCTCCTTCCTCTTCCGCGTGCAGTGGCGCCT
>NZ_CAKKMM010000344.1:0-4536 GCF_918698205.1 Microbacterium sp. Bi128
AACCAGGGGTCGCGCGCAACCCGTCGCCGCACCAGGACACCGCGGGATAGCCTCGGCGCATGCCCAGCTGGCCCGAACATGTCTTCTGGTGGCACGTGTACCCGCTCGGGTTCGTCGGCGCCCCGATCCGCGACGGCGTCGACCCGGATGCCGCGCCCACGCACCGCCTCGATCGCCTCGAGCCGTGGCTCGACCACGTCATCGAGCTGGGCCTCAACGGTCTCCTCCTGGGCCCGGTCTTCGCGTCCGAGACCCACGGGTACGACACCGTCGACCACTTCCGCATCGACCCGCGGCTCGGGGACGACGCCGACATCGACCGGCTGCTGCACGCGGCACGGGAGCGCGGCATCCGCGTGCTCTTCGACGGGGTGTTCAACCACGTCGGTCGGGGCCACCCCGCGTTCCGCGCGCTGCTCGACGGCGGCGACGACGCGGACCTCTTCCGCGGTCGCTGGGTCGACGGACGCTTCGAGCCCGACGTGTTCGAGGGGCACGGCGCGCTCGTCGCGCTCGACCACTCCTCCGACGCGACCGTTGACCTCGTCGTCGACGTCATGTGCCACTGGCTCGACCGCGGGATCGACGGCTGGAGACTGGATGCCGCCTACGCGGTGCCGCCGGAGTTCTGGGCCCGCGTGCTCCCGCGTGTGCGCGAGCGGTTCCCCGAGGCCTGGTTCGTCGGCGAGGTCATCCACGGCGACGGCGCCGCGATCGTCGACGCATCCACGATGGATGCGCTCACGCAGTACGAGCTGTGGCAGGGCATCTGGCACGGCATCGCCGACGGCAATTTCTTCGAGCTGAGCCACGCGATCGAGCGGCACGACGAGCTGCTCGCGACGTTCGTGCCGCAGACCTTCGTCGGCAATCACGACGTCACGCGCATCGCCTCGGCGGTCGGACCCGAGCTCGTCCCGCACGCCCTCGCGGTCCTGTTCACCGTCGCCGGCACCCCGTCGGTGTACGCCGGCGACGAGTTCGGCTGGACCGCGGTGAAAGAAGAGCGCGAGGGCGGCGACGACGCGGTGCGGCCCGAGTTCCCCGCGACCCCGGGCGAGGTCGCGCACGTCGACGACCGCATCCTCGACGCGCATCGCGCGCTCATCGCGCTGCGCCGGCGGCATCCGTGGCTCTGGCGTGCCCGCACCGACGTCGTCGAGGTGACCAACACGACGCTCGTGCTGCGCACCGCGGTCGACGACGAGGCGATCGTCGTGGCCCTGAGCCTCGACGACGCACCCCTGACACTCCCCGCCGCCGATGCGGCCTCGCTGGCCGCCGGCGAGGGGCCCCTGCAGGACGGCCGCATCGCCCTCCCACCCCGCGGCTGGGCGGTCCTCTCGTCCCACCCGTGAGGAGTCAGAAAGTGTCGCCTCGCGAAGCCCGAAGCGACAGATCTTGACCCCTCACGCGCCCGCCGACGCGGAAGCGGTGCTCGGGGCGGCCGGTCGAGCCGTAGCGGAGGCCCACCGAGACCAGGCCCCGCTCGGCGAGCGCGGTGAGGTGGCGCTGGGCGGTCGCCCGCGAGACGCCGATGCGCTCGGCGACCTCCGACGCCGACGCCTCCTCGGAGCCGAGGGCCGCGAGCACCGTCTGCTCGGTGGCCGACCGCGCGAGCGACGCGCCCTCGCGCTCCCCGCGCATCACGGCGGCGGCGCGATCGATGTCGTCCTGCGACAGCGGACGCGACGACGACAGCAGGTTGCGGTACCGCGCGTACCGGTCGAGGCGCTCGGCGAGCACGCGCGTGTCGAACGGCTTCACGAGGAACGCCAGCGCCCCCGCCCCGAACGCGCGCCGTACGGTCGCGGCATCCGTCGCCGCCGACAGCACGAAGGCATCGACGGATGCCGAGCGCACCAGTTCGATCCCGTCGCCGTCGGGCAGGTAGACGTCGGCCAGGACGAGGTCGGGGGCGTGCGCGGCGAGCGCCTCCCGTGCCTCGCCGATCGTGCGTGCCGGTTCCACCGCCACGAAGCCCGGCCGCGCGGCGACGGTGTCACGATGCAGCCCCGCGACGCGGAAATCGTCGTCGACGACGAGCACCCGGATGTCGGTCATGTCTCTCCCTCTGTCTCGAGCCGCAGGACTCCCGGCAACCGCGCGGCGACGACCGCGCCGCGCGCTGCCCCGCCGGCATCCACGATCCACACTTCTCCCCCGCGACGCCGCGCGAACTCGCGCGAGAGCGGCAGGCCCACACCGAGGCCGTGCACGGCGTCGGCGTCGTCGGGGCGGTCCCGCGGGGCGAACGCGGCGTCGACGTCGGCGATCCCGCCGCCGGTGTCGGCCACCGTGAGCACGACCGCGTCGCCGTCGCCGAGCACCGCGACCTCGACCTCGCGGGGTTCGTCCCCGGATGCCGCGGCGGTCACGGCATTGTCGACGAGGTTCCCGAGCACCGCGACGACGTCCTCCACCTCGTCGACGGTGCGGTGCAGCCAGGTGTCGTCGCTCACCCGCAGCGCGACGCCGCGTTCGCGGGCGGCGAGGCCCTTCGCCCCGAGGAACGAGCGGAGCATCGCGTCGCCGACGAGGTCGAGACCCGCCACGGCCCAGTCGACCGAGCCGCGGTCCACCAGATCGGCGAGGAACGCCCGCGCCTCGTCGACCCGGCCCGCGTCGAGCAGGCCGACGGCGGCGTGCATGCGGTTGGCGTTCTCGTGGCGCTGCACCCGCAGTGCGTCGCCGAGGGCCCGGACGCTGTCGAGGCGGTCGGACAGGGCGACGAGGTCGGTGCGGTCGCGGATCACGGCGACCCGGCCGAGGGCGCGGGCGCCGCGACGCACCGGACGCACGTCCACGAAGACGACGCGATCTGCGAGCGGCATGCCGTTCGGCGCCCCGGCTCCGGCGAGCGCGGCGACGACGGAAGGGGCCAGGCCGAGTTCGTCGACCCGGCGTCCCACTGCCTCCGAGACACCCAGCAGCGTCTCCGCGGTCGCGGTGCACACGCGCACGACTCCGGCGTCGTCGATCGCGACGACCCCCTCGTCGGCGCTCTCGAGCACCGCCGTCTGCGTCTGCACGAGGGCCACGAGTTCCTCGGGCTGCACACCCAGGGTGATCCTCTCGAGGCGGCGGCGCATGAGCAGAGCCACGACGACCCCGAGCCCGACGGCCACGACGACCGCGACGCCGATGCCGACGAGGAGCGCCGGCAGCTCGTCGAACACGCTCGCGCGCTCGAATCCCACGCTCACCTCCCCCACCGGGGCGCCGCCACCGGGCGGATAGATCGGCACTTTGGCGCGCGCCGACTCCCCCAGGGTGCCGGTCTCCCACGTGACGACCTCGCGCCCGGCGAGCGCGTCGGCGAAGCTCGTGCTCACG
Source organism: Microbacterium sp. Bi128 (assembly GCF_918698205.1). NCBI lineage: Bacteria > Bacillati > Actinomycetota > Actinomycetes > Micrococcales > Microbacteriaceae > Microbacterium > Microbacterium sp. Bi128. The sequence continues at coordinate 3,337 of NZ_CAKKMM010000344.1, forward strand.
ACCTGGCCGAGGCGTTCGGGATCGGGGTGGGCCAGACGGATGCCGTGATCGTCGGTGATCACGACGAACAGCCCCGCGGTGCGCGCGGTGACGTCCTGGGCGTAGCGCTCGAGCGCGCCGTCGCGGAGCGACACGGCATCCGGGGTTCCCGGGTCGGCGGAGTACTCGGCGACGAGCTCACGCACCTGCGGCGCCTCAGCGACGGACCGGGCGATGTTCAGCGCCGACGAGTCGGCCTCGGCGCGCAGCTGCTGGATGCCGAGCCACGCGAACACCGCGGTGCACACGGCCACCACGGCGACCATCGTGGCGATCTGGACGAGCAGCGTCCGGGTGGCGAACCGCATGGCACCTCCGAACGCGGCCGTGCGCGAAATGCGCAGAACACACGCTACGCGCACAACGCGGGTCAATGCGAGCAAGAGCGCGCCGCCGGCCGGCCGCTCCCTAGGATCACCAAATCGACGGGCGAGCCCTCGCACCGTCGCTCACGACGAAGGAGTCGCGATGACCCCCCTGATCCTGTCGGCCGAGGCCGCCGACTATGCCGTGGCGTACACGCCGTCCGACGGCATCCTCGTGGCCCTCGGCTTCCTCATGGTGCTGGCGTTCATGGCGCTGATCATGACGCGGCGCCTGACCCCGATGGTCGCCCTGATCGTCGTCCCCACCGTTTTCGGCCTCCTCGCGGGAGCGGGTCTCGGCATCGGCGACATGGTGATCGACGCGATCGGCAAGATGGCGCCCACGGCCGCGCTGCTGATGTTCGCGATCATGTACTTCGGCATCATGATCGACGTCGGCCTGTTCGACCCGCTCATCCGCGTGATCACCCGGGTGCTGGGCGACGACCCGGCCAAGATCGTGCTCGGCACGGCCATCCTCGCCGGAGCGGTGTCCCTCGACGGCGACGGCTCGACGACGTTCATCATCACGACCTCCGCGATGCTGCCGCTGTACCTGCGTCTGGGGATGAGCCCGGTCGTGCTGACGTGCGTCGCGGGCCTCATGAACGGCACGCTCAACATCGTCCCGTGGGGCGGGCCGACCGTCCGCGCGGCGACGGCGCTGGGCCTGCAGCCCACCGACGTGTTCGTGCCGATGGTCCCCTCGCTCCTCGCGGGCCTCGTGGTCGCTCTGTCGTTCGCGTGGTTCCTCGGTCTCTCGGAGCGCAAGCGTCTCGCGGGCTCGGTCGACACC